>NZ_JBSKHP010000013.1:0-211903 GCF_057128625.1 Pseudomonas imperatae
AACGCTTGGAATATCGCAACGACCAGAAGCCATGGGCTAACTCACCAGCAACTTGAAAGTGTTTTTACACACTCTGGTACGGAAGCTGTCGTAGCGCGCGCCCAGGTTCAGCAGCCATTGCGGGTCCAGCTCGATGGTGTCGAAGGCATAGATGGCGCGGGTGTTGGCCACGGTGTCGACATCGCTGGCGTGGCTGCGGGTGATGGTACCGGTGTAGGCGTCATCGGGGTTCGGGTTGCTCAGCGAGGTGCAGGTGCCGCCGTAGGTTTCGCCTGGCTGGCAACCCACGCCACCTGGCGAGGCAGCGGTCGGGTTGGTGTTGGCCGGGTTGCTGAAGGCGTAGCCGCTGACCTTGCTTTCTTCACGGGTGAACTCGACACCGGTGGAGTAGCTGTTCTTGAACCCCAGCACGTTGAACTCGCCAAACAGGTCGGTCTGGTTGGTGGTGGTCTCGGTGGTGCTGACCCGGGCGTTGGCGCGGCGCCACACGGTGCCGTATTTGTTGACGTTCTTCTGGCTGTCGTCTGGCTGGGTCAGGATGTAGTCCTGGCCGGTGTTGCCGTGGCGCAGGGTATTCTTCAGCGTCATGGTGTCGCTGAAGTCGTGTTCGAAGGCGATGGTGCTGATGTCGGCGCGGGTCTTGCGGAAGTCGCGGTCCTTCAGGCCGTAGAAGTTGTTGCTGTCGCCGCCGTCGGTAGGCTTGTCGTGCACGTGGGCGGTGGCGGTGGAGGAGCTGTAGCCGTACGGAATGCCCGAGTCCGGCAGGTCGTTGCTTTCCACGTGGTAGTAGCTGAGGTTCAGGCGGTTTTCGGTGCCCAGGCCGAAGGTCACCGACGGTGCCACGCCCCAACGGTCGTAGTTCACCGCGTCGCGGCCGGCCACGTTCTGCTCGTGGCTCATCAGGTTCAGGCGGAAGGCCGCGGTGTCGAGGAACTTGCGGTTCACGTCCAGGGTGTAGCGGCGGGTCTGGTCGGAGCCGTAGGTGAAGCCGCCGTCAAGGAAGTCACGGTCCTGGGGCAGCTTGCTCACCAGGTTGATGCTGCCGCCGGCCGAGCCGCGGCCGCCGAACGCCGAGTTCGGACCCTTGCTGACTTCCACCGACTCGATGTCGAAGATCTCGCGGGTCTGCGCGCCGGTGTCACGTACGCCGTCCAGGTAGGTGTCGCCCTGGGCGTCGAAGCCGCGGATGAACGGGCGGTCGCCTTGGGGGTTGCCGCCTTCGCCGGCGCCGAAGGTGATGCCGGGCACGGTGCGCAGGGCGTCCTGCAGCGAGGTGGCGGCAGTGTCCTTGATCACCTGCTGCGGGATCACGGTGACCGAGCGTGGGGTGTCGGTCAGCGGTGCGGTGTATTTGCTCGAAGCCGACTTGGTGGTCTGGTAGGAAGGCTCTTGCGCCTCGCCGGTGATGCTGGTGGCGCCCAGCGAAATGGCGCCGGTCTGCTTGGCGTCGGTGTCTTCGGCGGCTTGTGCGAACTGCGCGACCGAAGCGGCGCCCAGCGCCATGCCGATGGCGGAAACCAGCAGGCGTGGCGAGCTGACAGGAACATAAACGTGTTGGCGTGACATTGTTTTTGGCCTTCCCCAAGGTGTTCGAGGCGGCGGAATGTAGGGTAAATGAAATTAGGTATCAATTGCGACACGGTGCTATCCGCACTGAATTTACATTCTTTACACATTTTGCTTACGGTTTTTACAATTTCGTACGTCAGACAGTTGTACACAGTCAATAAGAATCAATACCATTAGCGCCCTCACGTTTTCAGGTGCCTTTGCCATGCTGCTGCACATCCCCGGAATATTCTCCCCTGAGGAGGTAGCGCGCATTCGCCAGGCCCTGGAACAGGCGGACTGGGCAGACGGCAAGATCACCGCCGGGCACCAGTCGGCCAAGGCCAAGCACAATCTGCAGCTGCCCGAGGGGCACCCGCTGGCGGTGGAAATCGGCGCGGCGATGCTGGAGCGCCTGTGGCAGAACCCGCTGTTCATGTCAGCGGCGTTACCGCACAAGGTGTTCCCACCGTTGCTGAACTGTTACACGGCCGGTGGCAATTTCGATTTCCACATCGACAACGCCGTGCGCCAGGCCCGCGGCAACCCGGAGCGGGTGCGCACCGACCTGTCCTCAACGCTGTTCTTCAGCGACCCCGACGAGTACGACGGCGGCGAGCTTGAAATCCAGGACACCTACGGCACCCAGCGGGTCAAGCTGCCGGCCGGCGACCTGGTGCTGTACCCCGGCACCAGCCTGCACAAGGTCAACGCCGTCACCCGCGGCACCCGTTTCGCCTCATTCTTCTGGACCCAGAGCCTGGTGCGCGAGGACAGCCAGCGCGCGCTGCTGTTCGAGATGGACGGCGCCATCCAGAGCCTGAGCCGCGACGTGCCCGACCACCCGTCGCTGGTGCGCCTGACCGGCACCTACCACAACCTGCTGCGCCGCTGGGTGGACGTCTGACATGGGCTTCGAGCTGCGCCGCGCAGAGATCCTCGACGCCGAGCGCCTGAGCGCCATGCTCGATGCCAACCCGGCGCGCGCCGCCCAGGCCATCCTGACCGCGGCCCGCGCCGGCATCGTCGATGCCCAGGCGCTGCTGGGGCAGATCCTGCTCGACGGCCAGGGCATCGAACGCGACCCGGCGCTGGCGCGCACCTGGTTCGAGATTGCCGCCAACGGCGGCCACCTGATGGCGCGCAACATGCTCGGGCGCTGCTGTGAGCATGGCTGGGGCGGTGCGGCGGATGCCGGGCAGGCGGCGCTGCATTACCGCGAAGCGGCCGCCGCTGGGCTGGATTGGGCGCTGTACAACTACGCCAACCTGCTGGGCACCGGCCGTGGCGTGGCCCTGGACCATGAACTGGCGCTGGTCTGCTACCGGCGCGCGGCGCTGATGGGCCACGCCAAGTCGATGAACCTGCTGGGGCGCTACCTGGAAAATGGCATGGCCTGCGCAGCCGACGTGGCCCAGGCCCATGACTGGTACCGGCGTTCGGCCGAGGCCGGGGATTTTCGCGGGCAGTTCAGCCACGCGGCGGTGCTGGCCGAGGCGGGCAGGGTGGACGAGGCGCTGCACTGGCTGCAGCGGGCGCTGGAGGGCGGCAACCTGAACTTCCTGCGGGTGAGCGGGCCGGCGTTGTTGCAGGCCAATGACGCGCGCGTGCGGGCGATGGCGCAGGCCTACGCGGCAAAGGCCGCGGCGTTGAATGCCTGAGGGACGCGGCTACGCAGATCTCCGTAGCAGCGGCCGCAGGCCGCGTCATACCCCCCCCAAAAAAAAGCCCGGGCACATGGCCCGGGCTTCTTCATTGCCGCAAACGCTTAGATGTAGAACGACTTCAGCGGCGGGAAGCCGTTGAATTCCACGGCGCTGTAGCTGGTGGTGTAGGCGCCGGTGGACAGCCAGTACAGGCGGTCACCGATGGCCAGGTTCAGTGGCAGGCCGTACTTGTAGTTTTCGTACATGATGTCGGCGCTGTCGCAGGTCGGGCCGGCGATGACCACTTCTTCCACTTCGCCTTTCTTCTCGGTCCAGATCGGGAACTTGATGGCTTCGTCCATGGTTTCGATCAGGCCGCTGAATTTGCCCACGTCGGTGTATACCCAACGCTCGACGGCGGTACGCGACTTGCGGGCAACCAGTACCACTTCGCTCACCAGGATACCGGCGTTGGCGATCAGCGAACGGCCCGGCTCCAGGATGATTTCCGGCAGGTCGTCGCCGAAGTCTTCCTTCAGGAAGCGGATGATTTCTTCAGCGTAGGTTTCCAGGCTGTTGGTACGGGTGATGTAGTTGGCCGGGAAGCCGCCACCCATGTTGATCAGCTTCAGGTGGATACCGTCTTCTTCCTTCAGGCGCTCGAAGATCACCTTCACCTTGGCGATGGCGGCGTCCCACACGCTGATGTCGCGCTGCTGCGAACCCACGTGGAAGGAGATGCCGTACGGCACCAGGCCCAGGTCACGGGCCAGGATCAGCAGGTCCATGGCCATGTCGGTCTGGCAGCCGAACTTGCGCGACAGGGGCCAGTCGGCAGTGGTCGAGCCTTCGGTGAGGATACGCACGTAGACTTTCGAACCCGGGGCGGCCTTGGCGATGTTGCGCAGGTCGGCTTCGGAGTCGGTGGCGAACAGGCGCACGCCCTTCTCGTAGAAGTAGCGGATGTCCTTGGACTTCTTGATGGTGTTGCCGTAGCTGATGCGCTCAGGACCGACGCCCTGGCCCATGACCTTGTCCAGCTCGTAGATGGAGGCGATGTCGAAGCTCGAACCCTTGTCACGCAGCAGGTCGATGATTTCGACCGCAGGGTTGGCCTTGACCGCGTAGTACACCTTGGCGAATTCGAAGCCGGCGCGCAGGTCGTCGTAGGCCTGGCTGATCATCTGGGTGTCGATGAGTACGAAAGGGGTTTCTTGCTTGTCGGCGAACGCCTTCATTTTCTGGAAGGTTTCGCGCGCGAAATAGTCTTCGACCTGGATCGACATGCTGGGGACTCCTGCTGGCAAACGTTGAAAATATTCATGGGTGAAGGTGGCACCCGGTGCACACCTCTCTTGACCGCCCTCCGTATCCCCACTTTGGTTCGCCTACTTCCCAAGGCATGTCGCCGAAAGCAAAAAGGCCACTGGAAGCATGCTTCCTCATGGCCTTGCTGTCTCGTCGTCAGTACTTGAGCCGGATGGATCGTTTCCAGCATGGACGGTCGGCGCGAACTTTAGGACGTGAGGGGCTCAAGATCAACTAAAAATGTCGCGTTTTTACACGCGTTCGTCGTGGCGTCCTTTTCACCTCTTTAGTAACCGACCCACATGACAGCCTGATGTTCCCGGTGTTTGGCCGGCGGGAGACGTTTCACGCTGACTATCGCCCGCCAGGATGCCCACACTGGCCCCCGCTCCACAGCAACGCCGGGCAAGCCGCCCGACGCCAAAACACTGCGTGCGCAAGCACAGGGAACTATCGACATGGGTTGGATCAATCGAGAAAAATCGTTCGTGGCCGAGGTCAAGTGCCAGACGCCACATTTCGAAGGGCATTGGGACTGCGCGGAAATTCTGCTGGACGGGCCAGGGCAGGAGCGGCGCAAGTCAGTTGAATGGCTGACCGTGACCAATTACCCCGAAGGTGAGCGCCACCTGTTCCAGTTCGACTGCTTCTACGACGAAAAGGGCTACGCCGGCTATGACATCCGTTCCTACACCTACGGCCAAGGGCGACGCTTCAACAGCATCGGCCAGCGTTTCGGCTTCAGCAGCGGCGGCTACATCGCCCTGTATCCGTTGAAGCCCACGCCCGAGATGCTGTGGCAACCTTATATATTCGCCGACGGCCAGCCACAACCTATCCTGGAGGTGCTGAAAAATGGCCGGCTGGACAACGTCCGTATCGAAACCCGCCACGGCCGCACGCTCAAGCCCTACAAACGCTACGACGCCCACCGCAGCTGGTACTGCTACGTCAATGACGAGTCAGGCCCCGCCATGGAGCTCACCTTGCACATCCAGCAACTGGGCAAGGAGCACAATGACGACCATTGATCACGGGTAGGTCAATGCCCCGTCGAAGTGGCGTCCCTGCCACTTCGGCGCGTCGTCTGTCACTCAGCGGACGGCACTCTGTAACAGTTGCAATACATTAATGGTAACCATTACCATTCGCGCCCTCTCTCCCCTCAGTAGCTGCCGACCATGACCTCCAAGCTGCGCGGCCACCCCGGTTTTCTCGAGCATTATCAGGAGCTGCTGGGCGCCTGGACGCGCCGCCTGCGCGACCGTGCGCGCGCCGAGGACCTGACCCACGACGCCTTTGTGCGCGTGCTGGAAACCCCGGCCGCGGAGGTGCAGCAGCCACGTGCCTACCTGCATCAGGCCGCGCGCAACATCGCCGTGGATGGCTACCGCCGCGAAGACCGGCGCGCCGCGCTGGAGAGCCTGGCGCTGGCGCCCGACGCGGCCGCCGGCGCCGACCCCGAAGCGTTCGTGCAGGCGGTGCAGCTGGCCGACGCTGTGGAAAAGGCGCTGGACGAGCTGCCGCCCAACTGCCGCAAGGTGTTCGTCTGGCAGAAGCTGGAGGGCCTGAGCCAGGCCGAGATCGCCGAGCGCATGGGCCTGAGCCGCAACATGGTGGAGCGCTACATGATGCGCGCGCTCAAGCACCTGCGCGGGCACCAGGCCATTCGCTACGTGGTGGCGGCCAGTATTGTCGCGGCTGCGGTATGGCTGGGCTGGTTCACCCAGCTGCGCCACGACCCGGCCTACCAGGGCCAGTTCGCCACGGTGCTGGGCGAGCGGCGGCAGTTCGACCTGCCGGACGGCTCGCACCTGGAGCTCAACAGCCGCACGCGCTTGTCGGTGAGCTTCGTCGACGGCCAGCGGCAGGTCACGCTGCAGGAAGGCGAGGCCATGTTCAGCGTCGCCCATGACCCGTTGCGGCCGTTCGTGGTGAGTGCTGGCGCCGGCACGGTGACGGTCACTGGCACGCGCTTCGACGTGCGCCGCGACCCCGACCAGGTGCAGGTGGCGGTGGAGTCCGGCACCGTGCGGGTGCAGGGCCATGCCGCGCCGGTGGTGCTGACTGCAGGCCTGGGTTCGCGCATTGGCGAGGACGGCCAGGTGAGCCCGGCCGCCCCGGTGAACACCGCCGACCTCACTGCCTGGCGCAGCGGCAAGCTGGTGTTCAGCGCCGCGCCGCTGAGCGAGGTGGTGCGCGAAGTGTCCCGCTACCGCCAGCAACCGCTGCACGTCAGCGGCAAGGCCGCCCACCTGCGCCTGAGCAGCGTGTTCAAGGCCGATGACACCGATGCCCTGCTGCGCGCCTTGCCGAGCATCCTGCCGGTGAGCGTGCGCACCCTGGCCGACGGTTCGGCAGAAATTATCGCGCGCTGATTCAGGTTTTTTTGCCCTGGTTCGTCTTCCTGGCCAACTGTAACTTCAGGACAAGCCACGACGTGAACAACAACAAGCTCAATGCGTTAACCCTGGGCCTGCTGGCCATTACCTTCGGCAGTGTCGCCCCCCTGGCGTTTGCCGACCAGGCACCGGTCAGCGTGCAGATCCAGGCCCAGCCCCTGGCCGCGGCGCTGAACCAGCTGGGGCGGCAGACCGCGCTGCAACTGTTCTTCAGCCCCGACCTTGTGGCTGGCAAGCAGGCCCCGGCCGTCGCCGGCAACCTGGCGCCCGAGCAGGCCCTGAAGGCGCTGCTGGCAGGCAGCGGGCTGACCTATGAGATCAACCAGGGCAGCGCGGTGCTGCACGCCGCCCAGCCGACCGCCGCCACAGGCAGCGTCGAGCTGGCGCCCACCGACGTGAAAGTGGTGGGCGACTGGCTGGGCGACGCCGACAAGACCGTGGTGCAGAACCACCCCGGCGCGCGCACCGTGGTGCGCCGCGAAGCCATGGTGGAGCAGGGCGCGATGAACGTGCGCGACGTGCTGCGCGGCATCCCCGGCGTGCAGGTGCAGGACTCCAACGGCACCGGTGGCAGCGACATTTCCCTCAACGTTGGCGTGCGCGGCCTGACCTCGCGGCTGTCGCCGCGCTCCACGGTGATGATCGATGGCGTGCCTGCGGCGTTCGCCCCCTACGGCCAGCCGCAGCTGTCCATGGCGCCGATTTCCGCCGGCAACCTCGACAGTATCGACGTGGTGCGCGGCGCCGGTTCCGTGCGCTACGGGCCGCAGAACGTCGGCGGGGTGATCAACTTCGTCACCCGCGCCATCCCCAAGGACTTCAGCGGTGACGTCAGCACCACCCTGGAAACCTCGGCCCACGGCGGCTGGAAGCACACCGAGTCGACGTTCCTCGGCGGCACCGCCGACAACGGCCTGGGTGCAGCCCTGCTGTACACCGGGGTGAACGGCAACGGCTACCGCAGCAGCAACAACGGCAACGACATCGACGACGTGCTGTTCAAGACCCACTGGGCGCTGACCGACAGCGACGAGCTGTCGCTGAACTTCCACTACTACGACGCCCGTGCCGACATGCCCGGCGGCCTCACCCAGGCCCAGTACGACCACAACCCGTACCAGTCCGACCGCGACTACGACAACTTCACCGGCCGCCGCAAGGACGTCTCGCTGAAGTGGCTGCACCAGATCGACGACGCCACCCAGCTGGAAGTGCTGACCTACTACACCGACAGCTTCCGCGGCAGCACCATCGCCGCCCGCGACCAGAAAACCCTGTCGTCCTACCCGCGCAGCTACCACACCTTCGCCGTGGAGCCGCGGCTGTCGCACCTGTTCATCGGCGACAGCGTCAGCCAGGAGGCCAGCATTGGCGTGCGCTACCTGAAGGAGGCCATGCACGAACAGAGCAGCCGCCTGGCGCTGATCGACAACACGCCCACGGTCACCCCGACTTCCGACGGCCATATTTCCCAGGACCGCACCGGCGGCACCGAGGCCACCGCGTTCTACATCGACGACAAGATCGACGTCGGCAACTGGACCATCACCCCCGGCGTGCGCTTCGAGCACATCAGCACCGACTGGCACGAGCGCCCGGTGCTCGGCACCAACGGCGTGCGCGTGCAGGCGAAGGACCGCAGCGTCGAGAGCAACGAACCGTTGCCGGCGCTGAGCGTGATGTATCACCTGTCGGATGCCTGGAAGCTGTTCGCCAACTACGAGACCTCGTTCGGCAGCCTGCAGTACTTCCAGCTGGCCCAGGGCGGCATCGGCAACCAGACCGCCAGCGGCCTGGAAGCCGAGAAGGCCAAGACCTACGAGATCGGCACGCGCTATGACGACGGCACCTGGGGTGGCGAGCTGACGGCGTTCTACATCGACTTCGACCACGAGTTGCAGTACATCAGCAACGACATCGGCTGGACCAACCTGGGCGCCACCCAGCACCAGGGCATCGAGGCCTCGGCGCACTACGACCTGGCCGCTCTGGACCCACGCCTGGATGGCCTGAGCGCCAACGCCGGGTTCACCTACACCCGCGCCACTTATCAGGGCGATATCCCGGGCTTCAAGGGCCGCGACCTGCCGTTCTACTCACGCCAGGTGGCGACCGCCGGGTTGCGCTATGAAGTGAACCGCTGGACCTGGAACCTCGACGCCTTCGCCCAATCGAAGCAGCGCGCGCCGGGCACCGGCATGAACGCCGATGGCAGCTTCAACGGCAACTACATCACCCAGCCCAGTGCCGATGGCCAGTATGGGGATATGCCCGGCTACGTGACCTGGCAGGTGCGCGGGGGGTATGACTTCGGCCAGCAGCTGTCGAACCTGAAGCTGGGCGCCGGGGTGCGCAACCTGTTCGACCGCCAGTACTTCACCCGTTCCAGCGACAACAATTCGGGCATCTACCTGGGTGAACCGCGGACGTTCTATGTGCAGGCCAGTGTCGGGTTCTGATTGGCGTCGGTGTCGCCTTCATCGCGGCCAAGGCCGGCTCCTACGCCAACCGTGGTAGGAGCCGACCTTGGTCGCGATGAGGCCACCGCACATTTACCTGCCAATCAGGCTGGGGTTTGCTCCACCAACTCCGCCGGCGACACGATGTTGGTCTTCATCCCCCGCGAGCGGCCCGAGCTCAGGTACGCCGCGATGGATTCCTGGGTCACCTCACCCAGGAATACGTTTTCGGCATTGAGCACCGGCAGCCACGCGCGGTTGAACTCGTACATGCGCGACAGCAGGATGCGCAGGTGCTCGTCGTAGGCGGCGGTGGCGTTGAACGGGCGCAGGTAATCCTGGCAGGTGCCCTGCTGGCGGTGCAGGTCGCGGCGGCGCACGTAGCCCATGGCTTTATTCTGGGCGTCGGTCATGACCACGTAGCGGCGGTCGTGCTCGTCCATCAGCTCCAGGGCATCGGCCACCGGCGTCTGCGGGCTGACCGACGGCGCGTTGTCGGCGGCGTCCTCGGCCTTCACCAGCAGCAGGCGCTTGAGGGTGCTGTCCTGGCCCACGAAGTTGCTGACGAAGTCGTCCACCGGGTGCGCCAGCAGGGTGTCCGGGTGGTCGATCTGCAGCAGCTTGCCGGCACGGAAGATGGCGATCTTGTCGCCCAGCTTGATGGCCTCGTCGATGTCGTGGCTGACCATGATCACGGTCTTGTTCAGCGCCCGCTGCATCTCGAAGAACTCGTTCTGGATCATCTCGCGGTTGATCGGGTCGACCGCGCCGAACGGCTCGTCCATCAACAGCAACGGCGCATCTGCCGCCAGCGCGCGGATCACGCCGATGCGCTGCTGCTGGCCGCCCGACAGTTCGCGCGGGTAGCGGTGCAGGTACTGCTTGGGCTCCAGCTTGATCATGCTCATCAGCTCGCGGGCGCGCTCGTGGCATTTCTGCTTGTCCCAGCCCAGCAGGCGCGGCACCACGGTGATGTTTTCCTCGATGGTCATGTTCGGGAACAGGCCGATCTGCTGGATCACGTAGCCGATGTTGCGGCGCAGGGTCACCTCGTCAAGGCCGGTGGTGTCCTCGCCGTTGATCAGCACCTTGCCCGAGGTGGGCGTGATCAGGCGGTTGATCATTTTCAGCGTGGTGCTCTTGCCGCAGCCCGACGGGCCCAGGAACACGCAAATCTCGCCTTCGTTGACGGTCAGGCTCACGGCGTCCACGGCCTTTACTTCCTTGCCGTTGCTGGTGAAGGTCTTGGTCAGGTTCTGGAGTTCGATCATTTGAGTAATCCTTTGGGAGTCAGGGCGCGTTGCAGCCATTGCAGGAAGAGGTCGGCGATGATCGCCAGGACGCTCACCAGCACGGCGCCGACGATCAACATCGACATGTCGCTGCGGCTGATGGAAGTGAGGATAAGTACACCCAGGCCGCCGGCACCGATGGTGGCGGCGATGGTCATGACGCCGATGTTCATGACCACGGCGGTGCGCACGCCAGCCAGGATCACCGGCACCGCGATGGGCAGCTCGACCATGCGCAGGCGCTGGCCGAAGGTCATGCCGATGCCACGCGCGGCCTCACGGATGCCCGGCTCCACGCCGGTCAGCGCCAGGTAGGTGTTGCGCATGATGGGCAGCAGCGAGTAGAGGAACACCGCGGTGATGGCCGGCAGCGGCCCCAGGCCCTGGCCGAACTTCGAATAGAAGGGCAGCAGCAGGCCGAACAGCGCGATGGAGGGGATGGTCAGCAGCACCGTGGCGCTGGCCTGCATCACCCCGGCGGCGGCGGGGAAGCGGGTCATGACGATGCCCAGGGGCACGCCCACCAGAATCGCCAGGCTCACCGCCACGCCCACCAGGGCGATGTGCTGGCCGGTCAGGTGCAGCACCTGCGCCCAGTCCAGGTGGGAAAAGGTATCGAGGAAACTCATGGCTGCTCCTTCGCGGCGGCGGGCACGGGGTGGTCACGCAGGAACTCGGCCGCCACGGCGGTCGGGCTCAGGTGCTGCACGTCGACCTTGGCGTTGAGCTGGCGCATGGTCTCGTCGTCCAGCAGTTCGGCCAGCGGTTTCAGGTCGGCGGCCAGGTCCGGGTGGGCGTCGAGGAAGTCCCGGCGCACCACGGGCGCGGCGGTGTAGTCGGGGAAGTAGTGTTTGTCGTCTTCCAGCAGCTTGAGGTGGAAGGCGTTCAGGCGGCCGTCGGTGGTGTACACCAGCCCCGTGAACACCTGGCCGTTGCGCAGCGCGGTGTAGACCAGGCCGGCGTCCATCTGGCGAATATCGCGGCGGGTGAACTGCAGGTCATAGGTCTGGGTCAGGCCCACCAGGCCGTCGGAGCGGTTGGCGAACTCGGTGTCCAGGGCCAGCACGTGGCCTTTTTTCGGTTCATCGCGCAGCACCTGGTTCAGCTGGCTGATGGTGTTGACCTGGGGGTAGGCCTTGGCGATGTTTTCCGGCAGGGCCAGGGCGTAGGTATTGCTGAACTTCGACGGGGTCAGCCACACCAGACCTTTCTTGGCGTCGAGTTCCTTGACCCGCTGGTAGGTGGCGGCGCTGTCGAGTTTCTCGGTCACGTGGTTGTAGGACACCAGCGACACGCCGGTGTATTCCCACACCATGTCCAGCTGGTTGGTCTCCTGGGCGCTGCGCGCCAGGTTGCTGCCCAGGCCACTGGTGACCTGCACGTTGTAGCCTTTCGAATCGAGGTATTGCGCGGTGATGGCGGCCAGCACCGACTGTTCGGTGAACACCCGGGCGCCGAGGCGCACCAGCGGTTTTTCCGCAGCGTGGGCAGCGCCCGCGCACAGCAGGGCCAGGCCCAGCAGCATGCTTGGTACTTTCATGTGATTTCCTTCGCTCAGCGAGTCAGGCCGCGTTCCAGCCACAGGCGGCTGGCCATCGACACCAGGCCGTCCAGCAGCAATGCCAGCAACGCCGTGCAGGCGGCGCCCAGCAACAGTTGCGGCTGATTGTTCAAGGCGATGCCGGGGAAGATCAGGCTGCCCAGGCTGTTGGCGCCAATCAGGAACGACAGCGGCGCGGTGCCGACGTTGATCGCCAGGGCCACGCGCACGCCACCGACAATGATGGGCACGGCGTTGGGCAGTTCGACCTGGAACAGCACTTGGCGCGGGGTCATGCCGATGCCGACGGCGGCTTCCTTGAGCGAGCCCTGAACGTTTTTCAGGCCTTCGTAGGTGTTGCGCACAATGGGCAACAGGGAAGCGAGGAACAGGGCGAAGATGGCCGGGCCGCTGCCGATGCCAAGTATGCCCAGGGCGATGGCCAGTACGGCCAGGGGAGGGACGGTGTTACCGATGTTGAAGATTTGCATGAAGCGTTCGGCGCGGCCAACCATGTTCGGTCGGCTGAGCGCAATGCCGGCGGGGATGCCCACTAGCAGTGCGGCGGCCATGGAGGCCACTACCAGGATCAGATGCGCTTGCAGGTAAAACAGTAAATCTTCTTGGTACTGCTCGATGGTACTGATGCCGATCCAGTGGACCAGCAGGGCCAGGATGACGACGGCAGCCGCACACCCCATCAGCCCCTTGCCATAGCGAATAGCCACAGGCGGACTCCTATTTTTTCAGTCGGCGCACCCACCGTCGGTGGCGACAGCCATGCCTGGCGGTCAACGGTGGGTTCGCGAGAAGCAGCGCGCGGACGGCTGTGGAAACAGCGTCGATGCGCGCCATAAGCGCAGCCTCGTCAGGCTGACTTGCCGTTCTTGCAACACCCTGACGAATGGTCGAATCAGGGGAGTGGACGTCTCCGCTTATTAAAAGGTTCCCATCTGCGGCAGCATTTGGCCACCCTTAATTGACCCAGCGGTGTGGCGGGCGTGGAAAACACGACTACAATCGCCTGCCTGTTTTTGACGAAATTTTGACCAGTCAAAAGCGTATAGTCCACGCCGCGCGGCCCATGGGGCCGCACGCCTGCGTCATTTGAACCCTGGGCGCCCGACGCTCCGGGTGCCGCTTCTTCCGCTCGTGGACTACCCAATAAAATGCTACCTACCTTGCCGCGACCCACGTCACGCCCGTTGAACCTCTGGATCGGCCTCGGCATTCCTGCCGTCATCGCCATCGCCCTGTGCCTGCTGGAACTGACCGACATCGACATGGTGATCGAGCAGTGGTTCTACGACCCGGTGCAGCAGGCGTTCGCCGGCCGGCACAGCTACTGGCTGGAAAACGTGCTGCATGACCAGGCCAAGCGCGTGGTGATCGCCATCGGCGTGCTGGGCGCCCTGGGTTACCTGGCCAGCTTCCTGGTCAAGGGCCTGCTGCCGATCCGCCGTGAACTGGCGTGCCTGGTGGTGGCCATGTCGCTGTCCACCAGCTACACCGCGCCGCTGAAAGCGCTGACCGGCGTGCAGTGCCCCTGGAGCGTGACCGAGTTCGGCGGCACCCAGGCCTACAGCAAACTGTTCGAGCACCGCCCCGCCACTTCCAGCCCGGGCCGCTGCTGGCCGGGTGGCCACGCGGCCACCGGTTTCACCCTGTTCTCGCTGTTCTTCGTGCTGCGTGACCGCCGCCCGCGTATGGCCCGCGCCGGCCTGGTGTTCGCCTTTGGCCTGGGCACGGTGTTCTCCATCGGTCGCATGATCCAGGGCGCGCACTTCCTGTCGCACAACATCTGGGCGGCGATCTTCTGCTGGCTGATCTGCCTGGGCACCTACTACGTGATGCTGTACCGCCCGCAGGCCGCCACCGACAAGTTGCCTCAGGCCGCACCCGCCGCGGCCTGAGCCCCTGGCGACGGGCGAGTTGGACGCATGGTTCCAGCTCGGCCCGGGTTCAGCTATAATCGGCGCCCTTTTTTGAATCACCTCGCAGGCGATTTCCCATGACCCAACAGGCCGCCGAAGTCGCGAAACGCCGCACTTTCGCCATCATTTCCCACCCGGACGCCGGTAAAACCACCATCACCGAGAAACTCTTGCTGATGGGCAAGGCCATTGCCGTGGCCGGTACCGTGAAGTCGCGCAAGTCCGACCGTCACGCCACGTCCGACTGGATGGAGATGGAGAAGCAGCGCGGCATCTCCATCACCACCTCGGTGATGCAGTTCCCGTATCGCGACCACATGGTCAACCTGCTCGACACCCCCGGTCACGAAGACTTCTCCGAAGACACCTACCGCACCCTGACCGCGGTGGACTCGGCGCTGATGGTGCTCGACGGTGGTAAGGGCGTAGAGCCGCGGACCATCGCCCTGATGGACGTGTGCCGCCTGCGCGACACGCCTATCGTCAGCTTCATCAACAAGCTGGACCGTGACATTCGCGACCCGATCGAGCTGCTCGACGAAATCGAGGCGGTGCTGAAGATCAAGGCGGCGCCCATCACCTGGCCGATCGGTTGCTACCGCGACTTCAAGGGCGTGTACCACCTGGCCGGCGACTACATCATCGTCTACACCCCAGGCCACGGCCACGAGCGCACCGAGACCAAGATCATCGAGAAGCTGGACTCCGATGAAGCGCGCGCCCACCTGGGTGACGAGTACGACCGTTTTGTCGACCAACTGGAGCTGGTGCAGGGCGCATGCCACACCTTCAACCAGGACGAGTTCATGAACGGCCAGATGACCCCGGTGTTCTTCGGCACCGCCTTGGGCAACTTTGGTGTCGACCACGTGCTCGACGCCGTTGTCGACTGGGCGCCGCGCCCGCTGGCCCGGGTGGCCCACGAGCGCACCGTGGAACCGGTGGAAGAGAAGTTCACCGGCTTCGTGTTCAAGATCCAGGCGAACATGGACCCCAAGCACCGCGACCGCATCGCGTTCATGCGCATCTGCTCGGGCAAGTACGAGAAAGGCATGAAGATGCGCCACGTGCGCACCGGCAAGGACCTGCGCATCGGCGACGCCCTGACGTTCTTCTCGTCCGAGCGTGAGCAGCTGGAAGAAGCGTTCGCCGGCGACATCATCGGCCTGCACAACCACGGCACCATCCAGATCGGCGACACCTTCAGCGAAGGCGAAGCCCTGGGCTTCACCGGTATCCCGCACTTCGCCCCGGAGCTGTTCCGCCGCGTACGCCTGCGTGACCCGCTGAAATCCAAGCAACTGCGCCAGGGCCTGCAGCAGCTGGCCGAAGAGGGCGCCACCCAGGTGTTCTTCCCCGAGCGCAGCAACGACATCATCCTGGGCGCCGTGGGCGTGCTGCAGTTCGACGTGGTGGCCAGCCGCCTGAAGGAAGAATACAAGGTGGAGTGCTCCTACGAGCCGATCACCGTGTGGTCGGCCCGTTGGGTTGATTGCGCCGACAAGAAGAAATTCGAGGAATTCAAGAACAAGGCCGTGGAAAACCTGGCGGTGGACGGCGGTGGTCACATGACCTACCTGGCGCCTACCCGGGTGAACCTGGCGCTGATGGAAGAGCGCTGGCCTGACGTGAAATTCCGCGCGACGCGCGAGCACCACTAAGCGAAAAAGGGCAGCCCACGGGCTGCCCTTTTTTTCACCCCGCAATGATGCCGGTAGGAGCCGCGCTTGCGCGCGATTAGGCCCCGCCTGGCACACCGCAGTGCCTGCATCGCGACCAAGGTCGGCTCCTACGGTGTGTGCGTCAATCCTCCAACGCGCGCACGCGCTCGCCGCGCTGCTGCGCCTTCGGCACTTCGCTGGCCTGCAGGGTGAAGTCGAAGTCGATCTCGGCGAACCGGCCGCTCACCCCATGTTTCTGCGCCTGCACCTGATCTTCACTGAAGCGGATCTCGGCCACCAATTCGTCGCGGGTGGCGTAGGCGAAATCGTCGTACAGGTATTTGTCGCCGGCCAGGTTGATTTGCGTGGTCAGGTGGCGATGGCCCGGTGCCGAGATGAAGAAGTGGATGTGCGCCGGCCGCTGGCCATGGCGGCCCAGCTGGTCGAGCAGTTGCTGGGTGGGACCGTCGGGCGGGCAGCCGTAGCCCGAGGGCACGATGCTGCGGAAACGATAGCGGCCCTGGCCGTCGGCCTGGATGCGGCGGCGCAGGTTGAACTCGCTCTGCGACGGGTCGAAATACGAATAGGTGCCGCCGGTGTTGGCCTGCCACACATCGACGATGGCGCCGGGCACCGGCTGGCCGTCGACATCTTTCACCTGGCCCTGCATGAACAGCACGGTGCCCGGGTCGCTGCCGTCGTCCAGCCGCGCCTCGTACTGGCTCAGCGGCGCGCCGGCCACGTACAGCGGGCCTTCGATGGTGCGCGGGGTGCCGCCCAACTGGCCGGCGGCCTCGTCCTGGGCATCCAGCTGCAGGTCCATGTAGTGTTCCAGGCCCAGGCCGGCCACCACCAGCCCGGCCTCCTGGCGTGCGCCCAGCACGTTGAGGTAATTCACCGCGGCCCAGAACTCTTCCGGGGTGACCTCCAGGTCCTCGATGATTTTCACCGAGTCCTTGAGCATGCGGTGGATCAGGGTTTTCACCCGTGGGTTGCCGGCGTCGTTGAACACGCCGCTGGCTTCTTTCAGGAACTGCTGTACCGGTTCGGTCTGCGAGATGTTGACAGTCATGGGTGTGGCCTCATCTTATATTTATTAGTCAGCGCGCCAGGGGCAGGCGCCTATCAGCGGTCGTCTTCGTGGATCGAGGAAGGGTGGCGGCACATGGCGTCCACCTCGATGGTCATGTACGGGAACAGCGGCAACTGCATCAGCGTGTCGTGCAGCTCTTGCACGCTGGCCACGTCGAACACGCTGTAGTTGGCGTAGGCCCCGGCGATGCGCCACAGGTGGCGCCATGTGCCTTCCTGTTGCAGGCGCTGCGCCAGTTCCTTCTCGTCGGCCTTCAGGCGCGTGGCCTTGGCCGGGTCCATGTCGAGGGGCAGGTTCACGGTCATCTTTACGTGGAACAGCATGGCGGTTCTCTCTCAGCTGTGGCTGTGGGCCTTGGTGGCTTTGTCGCGGCGGAAGAAGGCCACGCGCTCTTCGTCGAGTTCCAGGCCCAGGCCCGGGGTGCTGGGCACGTGCAGCTGGAAGTCCTTGTACACCGGTGGGGTGGCGAGGATGTCTTCGGTCAGCAGCAGTGGGCCGAACAGTTCTGTATCCCAGGCCATCTTCGGCAGGGTGATGAACGCGTGCGCCGAGGCCAGGGTGCCGATGCCGCCTTCGAGCATGGTGCCGCCGTACAGGCCAATGCCCGCGGCGTCGGCGATGGCGGCGGCGCGCAGGGCCGCGCGGGGGCCGCCGGTCTTGGCGATTTTCAGCGCGAAGATGGTGCCGGCGCCCAGGCGGGCCAGGTTGTAGGCATCTTCCACCGATTCGATGGCCTCGTCTGCCATGATCGGGATCGGGCTGCTGGCGCTCAGGCGGGCCAGGCCGACCTGGTTGTAGCGCGAAATCGGCTGCTCCACCAGGTCGATGCCGTTGTCGCCCAGCACCCGGCAAGCACGCAGCGCCACGGCCTCGTCCCAGGCCTGGTTGACGTCCACGCGCACGCTGGCGCGGTCGCCCACGGCCTTCTTGATGGCGATGATGTGGGCCAGGTCCTTGTTCACCTCGCCGGCGCCGATCTTCAGCTTGAAGATGCGGTGGCGGCGCACGTCGAGCATCTGTTCCGCCTCGGCGATATCGCGGGCGGTATCGCCGCTGGCCAGGGTCCAGGCCACTGGCAGGCCGTCACGCAGGCGCCCACCCAGCAGCTCGCTCACCGCCAGGCCACGGCGCTTGCCCTGGGCGTCGAGCAGCGCGCTTTCAATGCCGGACTTGGCGAAGGTATTGCCACGCACGCTGCGCTCGATGCGCTGCATGGCGGCGTTGATGTTGTCGGCGGGCTGGCCAACCAGCAGCGGGGTGATGTGACTGTCGATGTTCACCTTGATGCTGTCGGGGCTTTCGTTGCCGTAACTCAGGCCGCCGATGGTGGTGGCCTCGCCAATGCCTTCCACGCCGTCGCTGCAGCGCAGGCGCAGCAGCACCAGGGTCTGGTGCTGCATGGTGTGCATGGCCAGCTTGTGCGGGCGGATGGTTGGCAGATCGACAATGATCGTTTCGAGCGACTCGATCGTGGGATGACTCATTTCGATACCCGTCAGGTTATGTTCTTGTCTGACCCGATAGTGATACGGCATTTTCTTGCAATCCAATATAGAATTGGTCTGGTCTGATACCTGTTGGGTATTATCACTGATGAGGTAAGCCGTGGAACTCAGGCATCTCCGCTATTTTCAGGTGCTGGCCCAGACCCTGAACTTCACCCGCGCCGCCGAGCGCCTGCACATCGCCCAGCCGCCGCTGAGCCGGCAGATCCAGCAGCTGGAGGACGAGTTGGGCGTCAGCCTGATCGAGCGCGCCCGGCCGCTGCGGCTGACCGAGGCGGGGCGGTACTTCTTCGAACACAGCAGCGCGCTGCTGCACCAGCTCGATACCCTGTGTGAAAACACCCGGCGCATCGGCCTGGGCCAGAAGACCTGGATGGGCATCGGCTTCGCGCCGTCGACGTTGTACGGCGTGCTGCCGGAGATGATCCGCCGCCTGCGCAGCGAAGACGCCGCGATCGAACTGGAGCTGGGCCTGTCGGAGATGACCACGGTGCAGCAGGTGGAGGCCCTGAAGGCCGGGCGCATTGACGTCGGCTTCGGCCGCATCCGCATCGACGACCCGGCCATTACCCAGACCGTGCTGCGCGAAGACCGGCTGATCGCCGTGCTGCCCACCGGCCACCCGCTGTTGGGCCACACCGCCACCCTGGCCCAGCTGGCGCGCGAGCCGTTCGTGCTGTACCCCGGCAACCCGCGGCCCAGTTATGCCGACCACGTGCTGGCGCTGTTCGCGGCGCACGGCTTGGGTATCAAGGTGGCGCAGTGGACCAACGAACTGCAGACGGCCATCGGCCTGGTGGGGGCGGGGATTGGCATCACCCTGGTGCCGGAGTCGGTGCAGATTCTGCATCGGGATGATATTGGCTATAGCCCGTTGGCGGAGGCCAATGCGACCTCGCCGATTATTCTTAGCCGCAGGGTGGGGGATGTGTCGCCGGCGGTGGGGTATTGCCTGGAGGTGATCGCGCAGCTACGAAGTTGAGCCCGGCGCCCCCGGCGCCGTTGCGGTCGCCTGTGATCTGGCTTGTGATCTGCTGTTGATCTGGCTTTTGATCTTGATTGTATGCCCCGTAAAGCGCCCGGGCCGACTGGAGGCGTCGATCAACGGGCTGCCCGAAGGGCCGAGGCCGCAGGCCGAAGAGACGGTAACCCGCAGGCTTCTATAGCGGGTGCCGTCTGCCCGTTGAGCGGCGCCGGAAGGAGGGGACCCGTAGCGCAGCGGAGGGCCCAAGCAGGGGCAAGCGTTTTTTGGTTACTTTTTTTGGCGTTTGAAAAAAAGTGACCCGCCGTAAGGGCGGAAAGGTGATTGTGCATCACTCTCGGTAATGGATATGGTCACGGATTCGGCATCTCGCTTCGGCGATTTCGAACATATCCATTTTCGCGGGGATACCACCGACCGTTTCGGCCTTACGCCGACTCACTTTTTGGCAGTCGCCCGGTGTGCCGGCCCAGCCAAAAAATCACCAAAAAGGGCTCGCCCCTGCTTGGGCCCTTCGCTGCGCTACGGGTCCCCTCCCTCCGGCGTCGCTCAAGCGGACGACGGCCCGGAATAGAAGCGCCTCCGGTTCCGTCTTCCACGGCTACGCCGTGGACCGCTTGATCAACGCCTCCAGTCGGCCCTGGCGCTTTACGGGGCCAAGATCAACGTCAAAAGCCAGATCAAGATCAAGAGCCAGAGCCAGAGCCAGATCAAGGGCCAGATCATAGGCTCGGGCGCGGTTTGTGGGTGGGGGCTTTAGCCCCCCGCGATCACCTTTGTCATTACTTTCGTGCGAATCACATCGATATCCGCCGGCATCGCCTCCAACGGGAACAACTTGCTCATGATGTCCTCGTCCGGGTACACCTTGTTATCCCCCCGCAACACCGGGTCTATCAGGGCATCGGCCTTTTCATTGCCGTTGGCGTAGTGCACGTAGTTGCTGATGCCGGCGATGACCTTGGGCTCCAGCAGGTAGTTCATGAAGGCGTAGGCGGCCTTGGGGTCGGGGGCGTCGGCGGGCATGGCGACCATGTCGAACCACAGCGGCGCGCCTTCGCGGGGCACCGAGTAGCCGATGTTCACGCCGTTTTTCGCCGCCTTGGCCTGGGTGGCGGCCTGCAGCACGTCGCCGGAATAGCCCACCACCACGCAGACCTTGCCGCTGGCCAGGTCGGCCATGTATTTCGCGGTGTCGAAGTACGCCACGTCGGGGCGGATTTTCAGCAGCGCGGCCTCGGCCTTGGCGTAGTCCTCGGGCTTGCGGCTGTGGGGTGGCAGGCCCAGGTAGTTGAGGGTGATGGGCAGCAGTTCCGGGCCGCTATCGACGAAGGCCACGCCGCAGGCCTTGAGCTTGTCGAGGTTTTGCGGCTTGAAGATCAGGTCCCAGGAGTCGGTGGGCGCGTTGTCGCCCAGGGCGGCCCTGACCTTGTCGATGTTGTAGCCGATGCCGGTGGTGCCCCACAGGTACGGGAAGCCGTGGCGGTTGCCGGGGTCGTTGACCTCCAGCACCTTGAGCAGCACCGGGTTGAGGTTGTCCCAGTTGGGCAGCTTGCTGCGGTCCAGTTCCATCAGGGCGTTGGCCTGTACCTGGCGGGCCATGAAGTGGGTGGAGGGGAACACCACGTCGTAGCCGGAGTTGCGCGCCATCAGTTTGCTGTTCAGCAACTCGTTGCTGTCATACACCGCGTAGCTGGGCACGATGCCGGTCTTGGCCTGGAACTGCTTGAGGGTGTCGGGGGCAATGTATTCGGACCAGTTGTAGATCTTGACCGTCTCCGCCGCCTGGGTGGCGCCGGTGGCGAGCAGCAAGGTGGCAATCAGGGAACGCAGCATCAGGGCAAGCCTTGCGGGTGGGGGCGGGTACAGCATAAGCCACCTGGCGGCAGATGGCACATCACCCCCTTGTGGGAGCTGGCTTGCCAGCGAGATGTTGGGGCCCTAAAAGCTCGCTGGCAAGCCAGCTCCCACACAGGCAGGCGATGTAACAAGCTTGCGTTGTTTCATGTAGGCGGTGGGCGACAGCCCGGTGTGCTGGCGGAAGCACTTGTAGAACGCCGACAGCGAGTTGAACCCGGCGGCGAAGGCCAGGGTGTCGATGCGCGCCTCGGGGTTGGTTTCCAGGGCCTGCAGCAGGTGCTTGAGGCGCGCCTGGTTGACGTAGGCGTAGAAGGTCTGGCCCAGCACCTGGTTGAGCAGGTAGGACATCTGGTTGCGGCTGTAGCCGCACACGCGGGCCACTTCCTGCAGGTCCAGCTCGGGGTCCAGGTAGGGCTGGCGCTGGTCGAAGTACTGCTGCAGGTCGTCGGCCATGATGCCTAGCTGGCGAGGGGACAGGCCCAGGCGCGAGGTGGCCGGGCGTGGTGCGTCGGCCGTGGGTTCGCGCACCAGGGCGGCGTATTCGTTGATGCGCCAGATCAGCCCGTCGCGCACGGTGATGGCTTCGCTGGCATGGAACGACACCAGTTGGGCGCCGCCGCGCAGGGTCAGGGTGTACTGGATGAAGGCGGTGTCGCCGTCCACGCGGATGCGGTCGCTGTGTTCCAGCGCCTCGTCGGCGTTGCGCGGCATGTTCGCCTGCACGTAGTCGCGCAGCTCGGCCAGGGCCAGGGTGCGGTTCTGGAAGAAATCGTGGTACTGGATAGCCGGGTGGTACAGCGCCATGACGCCGTCCAGGTCGCGGTGCTTCCAGCACAGGTGGTAGCGGGTGACGGTGGTGAGGGTGTCGGTTGGCATGCAGGCACCGGTGGTGGATGCGGACGCGGCCTGCGGCCACTGCTACGAACCCGTAGCAGCGGCCGCAGGCCGCGTCATGGCATCAGTTCAGGAACTGCTCCGCATAGTGGCAGGCCACCTGGCGGGTATCAACCTGGCGCAGCTCCGGTATTTCCATGGCGCAGCGCTCGGTGGCGTACGGGCAGCGCTTGTGGAAGGCGCAGCCCGACGGCGGGTTCAGCGGGTTGGGCAGCTCGCCGACGATCTTGATCTTCGGCTTGGCCGGGTCCGGCTTGATGGTCGGGGTGGCCGACAGCAGCGCCTGGGTGTAGGGGTGCAGCGGGCGCTTGTAGATGTCCTCCTTGGGGCCCATTTCCGCCGGGCGGCCCAGGTACATCACCAGCACGTCATCGGCCACGTGGCGCACCACCGCCAGGTTGTGCGAGATGAACACGTAGGCGGTGTTGAACTGCTGCTGCAGGTCCATGAACAGGTTCAGCACCTGTGCCTGGATCGACACGTCCAGCGCCGAGGTAGGCTCGTCCGCCACCAGCACCTTGGGTTGCAGCATCATGGCGCGGGCCAGGGCGATACGCTGGCGCTGGCCACCGGAGAACATGTGCGGGTAGCGCTGGTAATGCTCGGGGCGCAGGCCCACCTGCTGCATCATCGCCTGCACTTTCTCGCGGCGCTCGGCCTTGCTCAGGCTGGTGTTGATCAGCAGCGGCTCGCCCAGCTGGTCGCCGATTTTCTGCCGCGGGTTCAGCGAGGCATACGGGCTCTGGAACACCATCTGCACGTCCTTGCGCAGTTGCTTGCGCTCGGCCTTGCTGGCGCCATGCACCTCCTGGCCGGCGATTTTCAGCGAGCCCGAGGACGGTTCCTCGATCAGCGTCAGCGCGCGGGCCAGGGTGGACTTGCCACAGCCCGACTCGCCGACCACGGCCAGGGTCTTGCCGGCTTCAAGCTCGAACGACACGCCGTTGAGGGCGCGCACCAGGGCATGGCCCTTGAACAGGCCGCGGGAGACTTCGTAGTGACGGGTGAGGTCGCGGGCAGTAAGTACGACGGCCATCAAGCCACCTCCTGGTTCAGCGGGTAGAAGCAACGGGCCAGGCTATGGGCCTTGGGGTCCAGCGCCGGACGCTGGCTGCGGCAGTTGTCCTGGGCGTAGGGGCAGCGCGGCGACAGCAGGCAGCCCTGCGGGCGGTCATAGCGGCCGGGGACGATGCCGGGCAGGGTGGCCAGGCGCTCGGCGCCTTCGCTGTGCTCGGGAATGGCCGCCAGCAGCGCTTCGCTGTAGGGGTGCGCGGGAATGTCGAACAGCTGCGGCACCTGGCCCACTTCCACGGCTTGGCCGGCGTACATCACGCACACGCGCTGGGCGGTTTCGGCCACCACGGCGAGGTCGTGGGTAATCAGGATCAGCGCCATGTTCTGCTCTTTCTGCAGGTTCAGCAGCAGCTCCATGATCTGCGCCTGGATGGTCACGTCCAGGGCGGTGGTGGGTTCGTCGGCGATCAGCAGTTTCGGCTCGCCGGCGATGGCCATGGCGATGGCCACGCGCTGGCTCATGCCGCCTGATAGCTGGTGCGGGTAGGCGTCCAGGCGGCTTTCGGCGCCGGGGATCTCGACCTTCTTCAGCAGTTCAAGGGCACGCTGGCGCGCCTGCTTGTTGTTCATGCCCAGGTGCTGGCGCAGCACTTCCTGGATCTGGAAGCCCACGGTGTAGCTGGGGTTCAGCGCGGTCATGGGGTCCTGGAAGATCATTGCCAGGTCCTTGCCCACCACCTGCCGGCGTTGGCGCGCGCTGAGCTTGAGCATGTCGCGGCCGTCGAAATTCAGCGCGTCGGCGGTGATGATGCCAGGGTGATCGATCAGGCCCATCAGCGCCATCATGGTCACGGATTTGCCCGAGCCCGATTCGCCGACGATCGCCAGTACTTCACCCTTGTCCACCGACAGGTCGAGCCCATCGACCACCGGCACGGCCTTGGCATCGCCAAAGCGCACGTTCAGATTCTTGATATGCAACAGTGACATGGTCGTTTCCTCAGGCGGCATTCTTGAGTTTGGGGTCCAGCGCATCGCGCAGCCCGTCGCCCATCAGGTTGATTGCCAGCACGCTGAGCAAAATGGTCAGGCCAGGCAGGCTCACCACCCACCAGGCACGTTCGATGTAGTCGCGGGCCGAGGCCAGCATGGTGCCCCACTCGGGGGTCGGCGGCTGTACGCCCAGGCCCAGGAAGCCCAGCGCCGCGGCGTCGAGGATGGCCGAGCTGAAGCTCAGGGTGGCCTGCACGATCAGCGGCGCCATGCAGTTGGGCAGCACGGTGACGAACATCAGGCGCAGCAGGCCGGCACCGGCCAGGCGCGCGGCGGTGACGTAGTCGCGGTTCAGCTCGCCCATCACCGCGGCGCGGGTCAGGCGCACGTACGAAGGCAGCGAGACCACGGCAATGGCGATCACGGTGTTGATCAGGCCAGGGCCGAGGATGGCGACGATGGCCACGGCCAGCAGCAGCGAGGGCAGGGCCAGCATCACGTCCATCAGGCGCATGATGGTGGGGCCCATGATGCGCGGGAAGAAGCCGGCCAGCAGGCCCATGATGATGCCCGGGATCAGCGACATCACCACCGACGACAGGCCGATCAGCAGCGACAGGCGCGAGCCGTGGATCAGCCGCGACAGCAGGTCACGGCCCAGCTCGTCGGTGCCCAGCAGGTATTGCCATTGGCCGCCGGCCAG
This sequence comes from Pseudomonas imperatae, assembly GCF_057128625.1. NCBI lineage: Bacteria > Pseudomonadati > Pseudomonadota > Gammaproteobacteria > Pseudomonadales > Pseudomonadaceae > Pseudomonas > Pseudomonas imperatae. The sequence continues at coordinate 24,835 of NZ_JBSKHP010000013.1, forward strand.
CCACACGGGCGGGGTCAGCAGCGCGTCGCGGAACTGCTCGCTAGGGTCATGGGGCGCCACCCACGGCGCGAAGATCGCGCAGAAGATGATCAGCAGCATGAACGCCAGGCCGGCGACGGCGCCCTTGTTCTTGGCGAACGCTTGCCAGAACTCTTTGTAGGGCGAGGGGTACAGCAGGCTTTGGTCAACGGTGACCGCGGTGTTTTCAGTAGTCATTGTCCGGGCCTCAGCGCTGGTGACGGATGCGTGGGTTGGCCAGGCCGTAGAGGATATCCACGACGAAGTTGACCAGGATCACCAGGCAGGCGATCAACAGGATGCCGTTCTGCACCACCGGGTAGTCGCGGGCGCCGATGGCTTCGATCAGCCACTTGCCGATGCCCGGCCACGAGAAGATGGTCTCGGTCAGCACGGCGCCGGCCAGCAGGGTGCCCACTTGCAGGCCGAACACGGTCAGCACCGGGATCAGCGCGTTGCGCAGGCCGTGCACGAACACCACGCGGGCGGGCGACAGGCCCTTGGCGCGGGCGGTGCGCACGTAGTCCTCGCGCAGCACTTCAAGCATGGACGAGCGGGTCATGCGCGCGATCACCGCCAGCGGGATGGTGCCCAGCACGATGGCCGGCAGGATCAGGTGGCGCAGGGCGTCGACGAACGAGCCCGGCTCGTCGCTGAGCAGGGTGTCGATGAGCATGAAGCCGGTCTTGGGCTCGATGTCATACAGCAGGTCGATGCGCCCGGACACCGGCGTCCAGCCCAGGCTCACCGAGAAGAACATGATGAGAATCAGGCCCCACCAGAAGATGGGCATGGAGTAGCCGGCCAGGGAGATGCCCATCACCCCATGGTCGAACAGTGACCCGCGCTTGAGCGCGGCGATCACCCCCGCCAGCAGCCCGAGGATGCCGGCGAAGATCAGCGCGGCGATCGACAGCTCCAGGGTGGCAGGGAACAGTTGCAGGAATTCGTGCCAGACGCTTTCGCGGGTACGCAGCGATTCGCCCAGGTTGCCATGCGCCAGGTTGCCGATGTAGTCCAGGTACTGGGCATAGAGGGGTTTGTTCAGGCCCAGGCGCTCCATCGCCTGGGCATGCATTTCAGGGTCGACGCGCCGTTCGCCCATCATCACTTCCACGGGGTCGCCCGGTATCAGGCGTATCAGTGCGAATGTCAGCAACGTGATGCCGAAGAAGGTGGGGATCAACAACCCCACGCGGCGGGCTATAAAACTAAACATCTTGAGTGGTACCTCGTCAGCCGGTTAGGCAGTTCCCGCCCACTACCCGTTTGGGGTGCGGGCGGGCGTTCTTCTTGTTACTTCACCAGGGTGGTAGCGAAGTTGTTATTGGTCAGGGGGCTAATGTGATAACCCTCGACGTTCTTGCGCACGGCGGTAAACAAGCGTGGGTAGGCCAGGCTCAGCCAGGGAATGTCCTTGGCAAAAATAGCCTGGGCCTGCTTGTAGGCCTGCTCGCGCTCGGCCGGGTCGCTGCTGGCACGTGCCTTGGCGAGGAACCCGTCGAACTCCTTGTTGCACCAGCGCGCGGCGTTCTCGCCGCTTGTGGCTGCGTCGCAGCTCAGGTTGGGGCTGAGGAAGTTGTCTGGGTCGCCGTTGTCGCCGGCCCAGCCGTAGAACGCCAAATCATGTTCGCCCTGTTTGACACGCTTGACCATTTCCCCCCATTCGAACACACGAATATCGAGGTTGAGGCCGATCTTGGCAAGGTCTGCCTGCAATAACTGGGCCGCCAGGGTCGGGTTGGGATTGGTGGGGCCGCCGCCGTTGCGGGCGAACACAGTGAAACGGGTGCCTGGCGGCACACCGGCTTCCTTGAGCAGGGCGCGGGCCTTGTCCAGGTCGTGGGGCAGGTCGCTGATGCTCTTGTCGAAGCCCAGCAGGGTCGGCGGGTAGGGGCCGGTGCCGGGGGTGGCGTTGCCCTCGCCGAACAGGGTCTTGACCAGGGTGGGCTTGTCCAGTGCCATGGCGATGGCCTGGCGCACGCGAATGTCGCCCAGGTATTTGTGCGAGGTGTTGATGGCCACGTAGCTGGTCATCAGCGCTTCCATCTCGTCCACCCGCAGGTTGGGGTCGGCCTTCATGCCGGGGATGTCGTCAGGCTTGGGGTACACCGCGATCTGGCATTCGTTGGCGCGCAGTTTCTGCAGGCGCACGTTGCTGTCGGTGGTGATGGCGAACACCAGCGCTTCGCTGGGGGGCACGCCCTTGTAGTAGTCGGGGTTGGCCTTGTAGCGGATCATCGCATCCTTGTTGTAGCGCGTGAGGATGAACGGCCCGGTGCCGATAGGCTTGCTGTTGATGTCGCCGGTCTTGCCGGCCTTCAGCAGCTGGTCGCCGTATTCGGCGGAGTAGATCGACGCGAAGCCCATGGCCATGTCCCGCAGGAAAGGTGACTCGGGACGCTTGAGGTTGAAACGAACAGTGTAGTCGTCAACCTTGTCGATGCTGTCGATCAGGTCTTTCATGCCCATGGCTTCGAAGTAGGGGAAGCCCATGGGCGCCTTGTCGTGCCAGGGATGCTTGGGGTCGAGCTGGCGCTCGAAGCTCCATAGCACGTCATCGGCGTTGAATTCGCGGGTTGGCTTGAAGTAGTCGGTGGTCTGGAACTTCACGCCGTGGCGCAGGTGAAAGGTGTAGGTCTTGCCGTCGGCGCTGATGTCCCAGCTCTGCGCCAGGTCGGGCTCGACGTCGGTGGTGCCGGGCTTGAAGCTGGCCAGGCGGTTGAAGAGGGTTTCCGCTGACGCGTCGGCCGTGGTGGCCGCCGTGTACTGGACGATGTCGAACCCTTCCGGGCTGGCCTCGGTACAGACCACCAGGGGCTTGGCGGAAATGCCGACGGCAACGCTGAACAGTGCTGCCGCGATTGCGGCTCGAAGGGGTAGCGCTTTCATGTGGTCCCTCTGTGATCAATAGCCAGGTTAGCCTGCGGCGGTGGATCGCACCGCGCGCAGGCCAGGTCGGTTACAGGATGTTGAACGGAATCGTGGTAACGATCCGCAGTTCGTCCAGGCTGCCATCAGCCTGGTTGGCACTGGCGCGGTGGGCGGTGTAGGTCGCCCGCACGCTGGTGTCTTTCAGGGCGCCACTCTGAATCACGTAGGAGGTGCCCACGCCGTATTCATAGTGGTGTTCGCCGTCCATGTTCTTCACGTCATAGGCGGTGCCGGTGTAGTGGGTGCCGTCGATGCCCCAGCCGCGGGCGCTGTAGACGTTGAACTTGAGCCCCGGCACGCCGTACTGGGCCATGTTCAGGCCGTAGGCCACCTGGAAGGATTTCTCGTTCGGGCCGTTGAAGTCCGACAGCAGGGAGTTGGCCAGGAAGATGCCGTTGGTTTCGTGCAGGTAGTCGAAGTACTCGTTGCCGTTGATCTGCTGGTAGGCGAAGGTCAGGCTGTGGGCCTGGTGGGTGGCGGTCAGCGACAGGCTGCCGGCCTGGTTGTCGATCTCGCCCATCTTGCGGGCGCCGGTGTCACGGGTCTTGTAGTAGTTGAGGCCAGTGGTCAGGCTGACCACGGCGCTGTCGCCCAGCACGTGGGTGCCGCCGAAGTAGTACTGGTTCCAGAAGTCTTCGACCTGGGTGGCGAACAGCGTGGTGGTGACGCTTTCGAACGGCTGGTAGTTGACGCCCGCGGTGGTCACCCGGTCGGTTTCCACGCCGGTGGCGCTGTATTCGCTGCGGAACTTGCTCAGGCTCTGCTCGGTACGTGGCGACACGCGGTCGAAGGTGCCGGCCTGGAACGACAGGTTGTTGAACTCCTTGCTGTCGATGCTCACGCCTTCGAAGCTGGAGGGCAGGGCGCGGTTGCCGATGGTGGCGACCATGGGCGTGTCCATGGCCTGGCGGCCCAGGGTCAGGGTGGTGTTGGACACCCGCGCCTTGACGTTGCCCAGGCCCAGCTTGCTCCACTGGCCGATGGTGTCGCCGTCGCTGTCGGCCAGGGTGCGGTTGTTCGAGCCGCCGTTGCGCGCGCTGCCACGCTCCAGCGCCACCACGTTGTACAGCGCCGCTTCCACGCCGAAGCCGACGGTGCCCTGGGTGAAGCCCGAGGTGTAGTCGACCGTGGTGCTCTGCAGCCAGTTGGTGCGGTTGTTCATGGGTTCCCGGGTGCCGTTCTTGGCGTGGCTGAACAGGGGGCCGCGCTTGGACTGTTCGCGGGCGTACCAGTTGCGCGTCCAGCCCGACAGGCTCTGGTCCTCGACAAAGCCCTTGGCGTCGGCCTGGGCGCTGCTGTCCTTGAGCGTGGTGGGGGTGAACGCCTGGCTGGCGTCATCGGCGTTGGCCAGGGCGGACAGGCCGCCGATGGACAGGGCCAGCAGTGTTTTTCTTGTAATGTTCATGGGTGAAGCTCCTTGGTTTTTTCTTTTTTTTATGCCGGGCACATTCGGGTGCTCGGTCAACTTTGGGTACAACTGTGTTTGCAAACGTTTGGCCTCGTTCAATTGGCCGCGGTTTGCCTGCACTGGGGCTCAGTCGGCCAGTGACACTCCGCTGAAGGTATTGCGGCCAAAGGGGCTGACCTTGAAGTCCTGCACCTTGGCGCTGATGGGCTGGTTAACCGTGGAGTGGGCGATCGGGGTAATCGGCACCTCCTGCTTGAGGCGCTGCTGGGCCTGGCGGTACAGCTCGCTGCGGGCTTCGCGGTCGTTGAGGGTCTTGGCCTTGGTCACCAAAGCGTCGAAGGTCGGGTCGCACCACATGGCGATGTTGTTGCTGCCGATGGCGCCGCAGCTGTACAGGGTGCCCAGCCAGTTGTCGGGGTCACCGTTGTCGCCGGTCCAGCCCATCAGGGCCACGTCGTGCTCACCGTTCTTGGTGCGCTTGAGGTATTCGCCCCACTCGTAGCTGACGATGCGCGCCTTGATGCCCACCTTGGCCCAGTCGGACTGCAGCATCTCGGCCATCAGCTTGGCATTGGGGTTGTAGGGGCGCTGCACGGGCATGGCCCACAGGGTTATCTCGTGGCCGTCCTTGACCCCGGCTTCCTTGAGCAGCTGGCGGGCCATTTCCGGGTTGTACGGCGCGTCCTTGATGCTGGTGTCGTAGGACCACTGGGTTGGCGGCATGGCGTTCATCGCCAGTTGGCCAGCCTCCTGGTACACCGCGTGCAGGATCGCCTGCTTGTTCACCGCCATGTCCATGGCCTGGCGCACCTTGAGCTGGTCGAACGGCGGGTGCTGCACGTTGTAGCCGATGTAGCCGAGGTTGTAGCCCGGGGTCTCGATGACTTTCAGCCTGGGGTCGGCACGCAGCGCGGCCAGGTCGGCGGGGCGCGGGTTGAGGGTGACCTGGCACTCGTTCTTGCGCAGCTTCTGCACGCGCACGGAAGAGTCGACGTTGATGGCGTAGATCAGCTGGTCGACCTTCACCTGGCTCGGCTCCCAGTACTGCTCGTGCGCCTTGTAGCGGATCTGCGAGTCCTTCTGGTAGCGCTGCAGGGCGAAGGGCCCGGTGCCGATGGGCTTGTGGTTAAGGTCGCTGGGCTTGCCGGCTTTCAGCAGCTGCTCGGCGTACTCGGCCGACTGGATGGCGGCGAAGCTCATGGCGATGTTCTGCACGAAGGCTGCGTCTACCGTGCGCAGCTTGAATACCACGGTCATGGGGTCGGCCTTGGTCACGCTGACCAGGTTCTTGTCCAGGCCCATGGACACGAAGTACAGGAACTCGGTGGGGTAGGCGCGGGTGAACGGGTGGTCGCGGTCGAGCATGCGCTGGAAGGTGAACAGCACGTCGTCGGCGTTGAAGTCGCGGCTGGGGGTGAACGCCTTGTTGCTGTGGAAACGCACGCCTTCGCGCAGGTGGAAAGTGTAGGTCAGGCCATCCTCGGCCACGTCCCAGCGCGTGGCCAGGCCAGGGATCACGGCGGTGCCGCCGCGTTCGAATTCGGTCAGGCGGTTGTACAGCGGTTCCGCGGCATCGTTGTCGGTGCCACCGGTGAACTGGGCGATGTCGAAGCCAGCAGGGCTGCCTTCGGAGCAGAACACCAGGCTCTTGTTGTTGGCATGGCTGAGCGGCACCTCGGCCAAAAGGCCCAGGCTCAGCAGGGATGCAACCAGATGGTGTTGACGCATGACGGTCTATTCCTTGTTGTCTGGATCGAGGCGGCCTGAGGGGTAGTCGGGCCGAGGTTCGAAACTAGGGGCGCGAGCCGTGACCGTAAATGCGCGAAATCGCTGCGACCTGTAGGAAAAATCTGAAATGCACGAAGGCCCTGCGTGAAAATGCAGTCATCGTTGTCTTCAGGGATTTCCGACTTGAGGCTGTGGGAGCTGGCTTGCCAGCGAGCTTTTCGGGGCCATCAAAAACTCGCCGGCAAGCCGGCTCCCACAGGGTGTTTACTTCTTGCTTTCGTCGATGCCCACGCCGTAGAACGAGTTCAGGCCGAACGGGCTGATCTTGAAGTCCACCACGCTGTTGCGCATCGGCTGGTAGACCGTGGAGTGGGCGATCGGGGTGATCGGCACCTGGTCTTTCACGCGATGCTGGGCCTGCTTGTACAGCTCGGTGCGCTTGGCCTGGTCAGAGGTGGCCTTGGCGGCCTTGACCAGCTTGTCGAAGTCGGCGTCACACCATTTGCCGAAGTTGTTGCCGTTGATGGCGTCGCAGCCCAACAGGGTGCCCAGCCAGTTGTCCGGGTCACCGTTGTCACCGCTCCAGCCGATCAGCATGGCGTCCATCTCGCCGTTGTGGGCGCGCTTGATGTACTCGCCCCACTCGTAGCTGACGATGTTGGCCTTGATGCCGATCTTGCCCCAGTCCGACTGCAGCATTTCAGCCATCAGCTTGGCGTTGGGGTTGTAGGGGCGCTGCACGGGCATGGCCCACAGGTTGATGGTGGTGCCTTCGGGGATGCCGGCTTCCTTGAGCAGGGCCTTGGCCTTGGCCGGGTCGTAGGCAGGGTCCTTGATGGTGGTGTCATAGGACCACTGGGTCGGCGGCATGGCGTTGACGGCCAGCTGGCCCGCACCCAGGTACACCGACTTGATGATTTCCTGCTTGTTCACGGCCATGTCCAGGGCCTGGCGGAACTTGAGGTTGTCGAACGGCTTGTGGGTCACGTTGTAGGCGATGTAGCCCAGGTTGAAGCCGGCCTGCTCAGGCATCTTCAGGTTCGGGTCGGCCTTGAGCGGCTCGATGTCGGCCGGGCGCGGGTAGGCGGTGATCTGGCACTCGTTCTTCTTCAGCTTCTGCATGCGCACCGAAGCGTCGGTGGTGATGGCGAAGATCAGGTTGTCGACCTTCACATCTTCAGGCTTCCAGTAGTCCTTGTTGCCCTTGAAGCGGATCTGCGCGTCTTTCTGGTACTTGCTGAACACGAACGGGCCAGTGCCGATCGGCTTCTGGTTGAGGTCCTGCGGCTTGCCTTCCTTGAGCAGCTGCGCGGCGTACTCGGCGGACTGGATGGAGGCGAAGCTCATGGCCATGTCCTGGATGAACGCGGCGTCCACGGTCTTCAGGCTGAACTTGACGGTGTGGTCGTCGACTTTCTCCACCTTGGTGATGTTGTCGTTCATCCCCATGTCGGTGAAGTACGGGAACTCGGTGGGGTAGGCCTTGCGGAACGGCATGTCCTTGTCGAGCATGCGCGTGAAGGTGAACACCACGTCGTCGGCGTTGAATTCGCGGGTCGGCTTGAAGTAGTCGGTGGTGTGGAACTTGACGCCTTCGCGCAGGTGGAAGGTGTAGGTCAGGCCGTCGGGGCTGATGTCCCAGCTGGTGGCCAGGCCTGGCACCACGGCGGTGCCGCCGCGCTCGAACTGGCTCAGGCGGTTGAACATGGTCTCGGCCGAGGCATCGAAGTCAGTGCCGGTCGTGTACTGGCCCGGGTCGAAGCCCGCCGGGCTGCCTTCTGAGCAGAACACCAGGCTGGTGGGTGCTGCCAGGGCAAAAGGAGCGCTGGCAAGCATGCCGGCGCCGATCAGGAACGGAATGACCGCGTGTTTGAGCATGGTGGCCTCAGTTGTTGTGTTTTTTGATTGAGGGGACCTTGTGGGTCTACCCGCCGATACTTATGCAGGCGGCATACCCAAAGCAATACTTTGACGCCAGCGAAAGGGCAAAGTGTGGAACACGCGTACAAGAATGTCGCATGGATATAAAAAACCATCCATTTGAACGTTTGCGTACGTTTTAAATGGTGCACGAGGCGCACTAAAGCTGATCATTTGGTCAGCTTTGTGCGCCATTATAGTGCACCTGTAGGAATGTGGGAGCTGGCTTGCCAGCGAGCTTTTCGGGGCAGTCAAAAGCTCGCTGGCAAGCCAGCTCCCACAATACGATTTACTGTTGCACACTCACGCCATAGAACGGCGTGAGGCCGAACGGGCTGATGCGGAAGTCCTGCACTTCCTTGCGCATGGGCTGGAACACCGTGGAGTTGGCGATCGGGGTGATCGGCACCTGGGCCTTGAGGATGTGCTGGGCCTGCTGGTACAGCTTGATGCGCTCGTCGCGGTTGCTGCTCAGCTTGGCCTGCTGGATCAGCTTGTCGTAGGCCGGGTCGCACCACTTGGCGTAGTTGCTGCCCTTCACCGCCGCGCAGCTGTACAGCACGCCCAGCCAGTTGTCGGGGTCGCCGTTGTCGCCGGTCCAGCCGTAGATCATCACGTCATGCTCGCCGGCCTTGGCGCGCTTGATGTACTCGCCCCATTCATAGCTGACGATGTTGGCCTTGATGCCTACCTTGGCCCAGTCGTTCTGGATCATTTGCGCCGACATGCGCGCGTTGGGGTTGGACGCGCGCTGCACGGTCATGGCCCAGAGGTTGATGCTGGTGCCTTCCTTGACCCCGGCTTCCTTCAGCAGCTGGCGGGCCTTGGCCGGGTCGTAGGGGGCGTCCTTGATGGTCGGGTCGTAGGACCATTGCGCCGGTGGCAGGGCGTTCTGAGCCAGTTGGCCGGCGCTCTGGTACACCGCCTTGATGATGGCCGGCTTGTCGATGGCCATGTCCAGCGCCTGGCGCACTTTCAGCTGGTCCAGCGGCGCATGGGTGACGTTGTAGGCCAGGAAGCCCAGGTTGAAACCGGGCTGGCTCTGCACCTTCAGGTCGGGGTCCTGCTTGGCCACTTCGATGTCTTCGGGGCGCGGGTAGCCGCTGACCTGGCACTCGTTGCGCTTGAGCTTCTGCAGGCGCACGGCGGCGTCCGGGGTGATGGAGAAGATCAGGTTGTCGAGCTTCACATCCTCGGGCTTCCAGTAGTCCTTGTTGCCCACGTAGCGGATCTGCGCGTCCTTCTGGTAGCGCTTGAACACGAACGGGCCGGTGCCGATGGGCTTCTGGTTGATGTCGGCGGGCCGGCCTTCCTTGAGCAACTGGTTGGCGTACTCGGCCGACTGGATCGAGGCGAAGCTCATGGCCAGGTTCTGCACGAACGCGGCGTCGATGTGGTTGAGGGTGAACACCACGGTGTGGTCGTCGGTCTTGGTCACGGACTTGATGGTGGTGTTCAGGTCCATGTCGTTGAAGTACGGCGACTCCGACGGGTACGCCTTGCGGAACGGCTGCTCGGGGTTGAGCAGGCGTTCGAAGGTGAACAGCACGTCATCGGCGTCGAAGGTGCGGGTGGGCGTGAAGTAGTCGGTGGTGTGGAACTTCACCCCGTCGCGCAGGTGGAAGGTGTACACCAGGCCGTCCTTGGACACGTCCCAGGAGGTGGCCAGGCCCGGTTCCACCTCGGTGCCGCCGCGCTTGAACTGGGTCAGGCGGTTGAACACGGTTTCGGCCGAGGCATCGAAGTCGGTGCCGCTGGTGTACTGGCTGGGGTCGAAGCCGGCGGGGCTGGCTTCCGAGCAATAGACCAGGGTGCTGGCCGCCTGGGCCAGGGGCGCTGCGCCAAGCAGCGCGGCGGCGAGCAGCAGCGGGGTGAAGGCGGATTTGTCCATGAAAGCCTCTAGGGGAGTGAGTGCCTGGCAGATTACCTCGCCGAACACACTTGTGGGAGCTGGCTTGCCAGCGAGCTTCTAAATCCCCAAAGCTCGCTGGCAAGCCAGCTCCCACAAAACCTTCATCATTTGTGCCGGGCGGTGTTACGGCATCTGCACTTCAATGGCGCCGTCGGCGCTCATGGTCACCTGGCTGGTGCCGGCCTCCACTTCAGGCGCGGGCGCCGAGTCGGCCATGGCCGATTTCATCATCATCGCCGCGCGCGGGAACGGCTGCTGATAGCCGCTGCTGTTGAGGTTCATGCTCACCACCTTGTAACCCTTGCCACCCAGCGCCTCGGTGGCCAGTTGCGCACGGGCCTTGAACGCCGCCACGGCATCCTTCAGCAGGGCGTCTTCGCTCTGGGTGCGGGCCTTGGGCGAGATGGTGAAGTTCATGCCGCCCATCTTCAGGTCCTGCAGCAACTGCCCGGTCAGGGTCGACAGGGCAGGGAAGTCGGCGCTTTCCAGGCGCAGCTCGGCGCGCTCGCGCCAGCCGGTGATCTTCTGGCCCTTGTCGTCGTAGATGGGGTAGCTGTTGCGGCTGCCCTGGCTGATCTTCACTTCCTTCACTGCGCGGGCCTTGCCCAGCGCCTTGTTCATGGCCTCGGTGACCTGGGCGGCGAGCTTGGCCGGGTCGGCGTTCTGTTCCTCGCTGTACAGGGTCACCAGCATCAGGTCGCGGGGCACTTCCTGGCTGACCTCGGCGCGCAGGGAAACCTGGTTGTAGCGGGGTTCGTCGGCCAACGCGGGAAGGCTGGCCAGCAGGCCGGCGCCGAGGAGGAAGGCGGCGCTGCGACTGAGGGTGTGCATGGGGGGACTCCTTGTGGGCAAACCGATGAGACTGTAGTTCCACCCGGGCGGTTCAGCACGGATGTGTAACCGTTTGTGGCATGGAGCGCGTTAGCGAAACGTCCCACGCCATTATCAGAAACGCCTCTCATTAATTTTCCCTCTGGCTGACTCGTCACTTCGTTGTGGTTCCAAAGCCGTGCAAGCGGCAATCCCCCAGCAACGCAATACTGACGAGGTCGGCAATGGCTTTTGATCGCGAAGACACCGTGTTCACCGTGGTGGTGAACCACGAAGAGCAGTACTCCATCTGGCCCGAATACAAGGCCATTCCCCAGGGCTGGCGCGAAGCCGGCAAGAGCGGCCTGAAGGCCGAATGCCTGGCGTTCATCGAGGAAGTCTGGACCGACATGCGCCCGCTCAGCCTGCGCCAGCACATGGAACAGCAGGCGGCCCGCTGATGCGCCTGTACTGCCTGCCGTACTCGGGCGCCAGCGCCATGGTCTACGGCCGCTGGCGCCGCAGCCTGCCGGCCGACATCGAGGTGCGCCCGCTGGAGCTGCCCGGCCGCGGCCGGCGGTTCAGCGAGCCGCTGGCCACCGACATGGTGGCGCTGGCCCGCCAGCTGGCCGCCGAGATCAGCCCCGAGCTGGACCGCCCCTACGCCCTGTTCGGCCACAGCCTGGGCGGCCTGCTGGTGCACGAGCTGGCCCACGCCCTGCGCGAGCGTGGCTGCCCGCCGCCGCGCCTGCTGTTCGCCTCGGGCACCGCCGCGCCGTCGCTGCGTGACACCGAGCGCTTTGCCGCGGACAAGACCGACGCCCAGCTGATTGCTGACCTGCGCGAGCTCAACGGCACCCCCGAGGACATCCTCGCCAATGAAGAACTGATGCGCCTGACGCTGCCGGTGCTGCGCGCCGACTTCGCCCTGTGCGGCGGCTACCAGTACCGCCCGCGGGCACCGCTGGACTGCCCCATCCAGGTGCTGGCCGGGCGCCAGGACTCGACCACGCCTGGGCAGTTGCAGGCCTGGCGCCAGGAGACCACGGGCGGTTTCGACCTGAGCCTGTTCGACAGCGGCCACTTCTTCATCCACGACCAGGCCAGCGATGTCCTCGCGCTGCTCCAGGCCCGGCTGCAACCCCTGCTGCACCGTCACGCAACAGCCATTTGAACCAAAGGTGATCGAAATGACCGAGCGCTTCGCAAGCTCGTTGGTGGAATCCTTGCAGCAACGCGCGGCCGCAACGCCGGACCGCGAAGCGCTGCGCTTCCTGGTGGACGGTGAGGAGGCCTTCGAGGCGCTCAGTTACCGGCAGCTGGCACAGCGGGCCCAGGCCATCGCCGTGTGGCTGCGCCAGCAGGCGGGGGCCGGCGAGCGCGCGGTGCTGCTGTTCCCCAGTGGCCTGGACTACGTGGCCAGCTTCTACGGCTGCCTGCACGCCGGGGTCATCGCGGTGCCGGCCTACCCGCCGGAATCCACCCGCTCGCAGCACTTGCAGCGTCTGCAATCGATCATCGAAGACGCCCAGCCCAAGGTCATCCTCACCGACTCCACGGTGGCCGGCCTGCTGGGCGACAGTTTCGCCGGCAAGGTCCAGGTGCTGGCCGTGGACCAGGTGGAAACGAGCATGGCCGCCGACTGGCAGATGCCGCGGCTGGCCGCCGATGACATCGCCTTCCTGCAATACACCTCCGGCTCCACCTCGCGGCCCAAGGGCGTGCAGGTCAGCCACGGCAACCTGGTGGCCAACGAGCGCCTGATCGCCCACGGCTTCGGCATCAACGCCCAGGACACCCTGGTCAGCTGGCTGCCGCTGTACCACGACATGGGCCTGATCGGCGGCCTGCTGCAGCCCATCTACAGCGGCGTGCCCTGCGTGCTGATGTCGCCGCGGCACTTTCTCGAGCGCCCGGTGCGCTGGCTGCAGGCCATGACCCGCTACCAGGGCACCCTCAGCGGCGGCCCGGACTTCGCCTACCGCCTGTGCACCGAGCGCGTCGCCGACGCGGCGCTGGCGCAGCTCGACCTGCGCCACTGGCAGTTGGCGTACTCGGGCTCCGAGCCCATCCGCCGCGAGACCCTGCAAGGCTTCGCCCAGCGCTTCGCTCCCTGCGGCTTCCAGGATCGCGCCTACTTCGCCTGCTACGGCCTGGCCGAGGCGACCCTGTTCGTCACCGGCAGCCAACGTGGCCAGGGCATCGCCGTGGACGAATTCGACAGCCAGGCGCTGGCCGACAACCGCTTGCAGGCGGGCCTGGGCTCGCCGCTGGTGGACTGCGGCAGCGCCCAGCCCGGGCACGCCGTGCGCATCTGCGACCCGCAGCACGGCCAGCCGTTGGCCGACGGCCAGGTGGGCGAGATCTGGGCCAGCGGGCCGAGCATCGCCAAGGGCTACTGGCGCAACCCCGAGGCCAGCGCCCAGGCCTTCGTGCAGGCTGACGGCCAGGCCTGGCTGCGCACCGGTGACCTGGGCAGCCTGGTCCAGGGCCAGTTGCGGGTGACCGGGCGGCTGAAAGACATGCTCATCGTGCGTGGCCAGAACCTCTACCCCCAGGACCTCGAACGCGCCGTGGAAACCCACGTGGCCGCCGTGCGTCAGGGCCGGGTAGGGGTGTTCGCCATCGAGCACCAGGGCCGCGAGGCCATCGGCGTGGCCGCCGAGATCGGCCGCGGCACCCAGAACAAGATCAGCGCCCAGGCCCTGGCCGAGGCCATCCGCCTGGCCGTGGCCCAGGTCTGCCAGGAAGCCCCGGCGGTGGTCGCGCTGCTCAACCCCGGCGCGCTGCCCAAGACCTCCAGCGGCAAGCTGCAACGCTCCGCCTGCCGCGCCATGCTGCAGGACGGCAGCCTCGACAGCTACGCCATCGACCGCCTGGGCGAACAAGGCCAGGTGCAGGCCCAGGCCCGCGCCCCGCTGACCGCCAGCGAGCAACTGATTGCCCCGTTGTGGGCAGACTGCCTGGGCATCGAGCCGGGCGCCGCGGACAACTTCTTCGCCCTGGGCGGCAACTCCATCACCGCCGTGCAGATGCTCGCCCGCCTGCGCGACGAACAGGGTCGCGAGGTGGCCCTGCGCGACCTGTTCGAAGCACCGACCCTGGCCGAGTTCGCCGCCCTGGTGCAGCGCCAGCCCCTGGCCACCACCACCCAGGCCGCCCGCGCCGGCGATGGCGTCGCCGGCCAGCTGTCGCCGGCCCAGCAGCGCATGTGGCTGCAATGGCAGCTCGACCCTGAAGGCCACGCCTACAACATCCACGGCGCCGTGCAGCTGCAGGGCACGCTGGACCAGGCCGCGCTGCAGCAGGCCTTCGACCAGCTGGTAGCGCGCCACGAAAGCCTGCGCAGCCGCTTCGTCGAGGAGGGCGGCGAGGTGCGCCAGCAGGTCCTGCCGGCACTGCAAACGGCCATCGAGCCGCTGACCCTCGACGGCCAGGCCAGCAGCGCCCGCCAGCCGTTCGACCTGCGCCAGGGCCCGCTGCTGCGCGCCAGCCTGGCCACGCTGGGCGCCGACAGCTGGCGCCTGGCGCTCACCCTGCACCACATCATCGCCGACGGCTGGTCGATGAACCTGCTGCTGGCCGAACTCGCCGAGCACTACAACGCCCTGCGCCAACAGCGCCCGGTCACGCTGCCGGCACTACCGGTGCAATACCGCGACTTTGCCGCCTGGCAGCGCGATTGGCTGGCGGCCGGCGAGGCCCAGCGCCAACTGGCGTACTGGCAGGCGGAGTTGGGTAACGAACACCCGCGCCTGGCCCTGCCCACTGACCAGCCGCGCCCGGCGCAACCAAGCCTGGCCGGCGCCGAACTGGCCATCGCCCTGGAGCCTGCCCTGGCCTGGGCCTTGCGCCGCCTGGCGCAGCGCCATGGGGTAACGCTGCCGACCGTGCTGCTGGCCAGCTTCCAGGTGCTGCTGCACCGCTACAGCCAGCAGCCCGACGTGCGCGTCGGCTGCACCGTGGCCAACCGCAACCAGGCCCACACCCAGGCGCTGATCGGCTGCTTCGTCAACCTGCTGGTGCTGCGCGCCGACCTGTCGGCCAACCCCTCGTTCAGCGCGCTGCTGGCCCAGGTGCACGAGCGCGCCTTGCAGGCCCAGGCCCACCAGGACCTGCCGTTCGATGCGCTGGTGGAAGCGTTGCAACCGCAGCGCACGCCGGGCGAACACCCACTGTTCCAGGTCGCGTTCGACCACCAGTGGCTCAACGACGACGTGCAGTTCGACGGCCTGCAGGTGCAGGCCCTGGGCCAGGAAGCCCTGGCCACCCAGTTCGACCTGATTCTGCACACCGTGGAGCGCGCCGAGCAGTTGTCGGCGTCCTTCACCTACCGCCTCGACCTGTTCAGCGCCGCCACCGCCGCCCAGTTGGCCCGGCATTGGCGCGCGCTGCTGCAGGAGCTGGTGGCGCAACCCGAACAGCCGCTGGCGCAGTTGCCGCTGCTGGGCGAGGACGAACAAGCGCAACTGCTGGCGCAGTGGAACCCGCAGCCCCAGGCCTTCGAACCCGCGCAGAGCCTGCATGGCCTGATCGCCGAACAAGCCCGCCGCCATCCCGTTGCGGTAGCCGTGCGCTTCGACGACCAGCACCTGACCTACGCCGAGCTCGACCAACGCGCCAACCGCCTGGCCTGGCGCCTGCGCGAGCAGGGCGTTGGCCCCGACGTGCTGGTGGGCCTGGCCGCCGAGCGCTCGCTGGAGCTGATCGTCGGCCTACTGGCGATTCTCAAGGCCGGCGGCGCCTACCTGCCGCTGGACCCGGACTACCCCGCCGACCGCCTGGCCTACATGCAGGCCGACAGCGGCATCGCCCTGCTGCTGATCCAGGACCACCTGCAACAGCGCCTGCCCGTGGTCGACGGCGTGCAGCGCCTGGGCTTCGCCAGCGACGGCTACCCCGACACCGCGCCGCCCGTGGCGGCAGGCCCCCGGCACCTGGCCTACTGCATCTACACCTCCGGTTCCACCGGCTCGCCCAAGGGCGTGCTGATCGAGCACGCCAATGTGCTGCGGCTGTTCCAGGCCAGCGAGGCGGTGCTGCCGTTCGACCATCGCGACGTGTGGACGCTGTTCCACTCCTACGCCTTCGACTTCTCGGTGTGGGAGATTTTCGGCGCGCTGCTGCACGGCGGCACGCTGGTTGTCGTGCCGTACTACGTCAGCCGCGAGCCACGGGCCTTCGCCGAGCTGCTGCGCGAGCAGGGCGTGACCGTGCTCAACCAGACCCCCTCGGCGTTCCGCCAACTGATGGTACCGCTGCTGGCCAGCCCTGAAGGCCTGCCGGCGCTGCGCACGGTGATCTTCGGTGGCGAAGCCCTGGAAGTCAGCAGCCTGCAGCCCTGGTTCGCGCGCTTCGGCGACCGCCAGCCGCGGCTGATCAACATGTACGGCATCACCGAGACCACCGTCCACGTGACCTTCCGCGAGCTGACCCAGGCCGACCTGCGCAGCAGCGCCAGCCCCATCGGCCTGCCTCTGCCGGACCTCGCCTGGTACTTCCTCGACGCCAGCCTGCAACCGGTGCCGCCTGGCGTGGTGGGCGAGCTGTATATCGGCGGTGCGGGCCTGGCCCGTGGCTACCTGAAGCGCCCCGGCCTGAGCGCCGAACGCTTCATGGCCGACCCCTTCAGCGCCACGCCGGGCGCGCGCATGTACCGCACCGGCGACCTTGCCAGCTTTAGCGCCGATGGCCAGGTGCAGTACCTGGGGCGTATCGACCACCAGGTCAAACTGCGCGGCTTCCGCATTGAACTGGGCGAGATCGAGGCGCGCCTGCGCGACCAGCCCCAGGTGCGCGACGCCGCCGTGCTGCTGCGTGCCGACGCCCAGGGCGAACAGCGCCTGGTGGGCTTCGTGGTGGCCGCCGAGCCGTGGCCCGACGCTGCGCAGGCGCTGTTGCAGCTGCGCCAGCAGCTCAAGGCCAGCCTGCCGCTGCACATGGTGCCGGCGCAGTTGCAGCAGCTCGACAGCCTGCCGCTGACCGCCAACGGCAAGCTCGACCAGCGCGCCCTGCACCTGGACGAAAACGCCTGGTTGCAACAGGCCTACGTGGCGCCCCGCACCGCCACCGAACAGGCCCTGGCTGCCATCTGGCAGAGCCTGCTGAACGTCGAGCAGGTGGGCCTGCACGACAACTTCTTCGAGCTGGGCGGTCATTCGTTGCTGGCCACGCAGCTGGCCTCGCGTATCGAGGTGCAATTCCAGCGGCGCCTGGACCTGCGCCAGGTGTTCGAAGCCGCCGACCTGCAAGCGTTGGCCGCAGCCCTGGACGCCGGCGAGGCGCTGCCCGACCAGGACGCCCTGGCCGATGAGGTGCTGGCGCTGATGCAGAGCCTGCAAGGTTTGTCCGAGGAAGAGCTGGCCCTGCTGGCCGCCGAGAAGAGCGACTCATGAACAAGGTGCTCGAATCGTTGCAAACCCTGAGCCTGGCCCAGCGCAAGGCGCTGGCGGCAGTGATGGCGAAGAAGGGCATCGACCTGTTCCGCCAGCTGCCGATCCCACGGGTGCCCCGTGACGCGCCGCTGGCGCTGTCCTTCGCGCAGCAGCGCCTGTGGTTCCTGCAACAGCTGGAGCCCGCCAGCGCCGCCTATGTGATCCCCGGCGCCCTGCGCCTCACCGGGCCGCTGGACGAGGCGGCGTTGCAGGCGGCGCTGGACCAGTTGCTGGCCCGCCACGAGCCGCTGCGCAGCCGTATCCAGGCCGAAGCCGGGGTGCCGGTGCAGCAGGTCCAGGCGCCGGCGCCGCTGCAGTTGACCCGTTGGGACCTCAGCGCGCTGCCGGTGGGCGAGCGCGAGATACGCCTTGAACAACTGCTCGACGCCGAAGCCGCGCGGCCCTTCGACCTGGCCCGCGACTGCCTGCTGCGCGGCGCGCTGATCAAGCTGGCGGCGGGCGAGCAGGTGCTGGCCCTGGCGGTGCACCACATCGTCGCCGATGGCTGGTCCATCAACCTGCTGATCCAGGAACTGACCCAGCTGTACCCGGCCCTGCGCCAGGGCACGCCACTGCAACTGCCGGCGCCTGCGTTGTACTACGCCGACTTCGCCCAGTGGCAACGGCACTGGCTGGAGTCGGGGGAGGGCGACCGCCAACTGAACTGGTGGAAGCAGCGCCTGGGCGACGAGCATCCGCCCTTGGCGTTGCCGTTGGACCGGCCACGGCCGGCGCAGCGCAGCGAGCGCGGCGGCAGCCTCGAATTTGCCCTGCCCACGGCCATGGCCCGGCAGCTGGAACAACTGGCCGAACGCTCGCGGGTCACGGTGTTCAGCGTGCTGCTGGCGGCGTTCAAGGCGCTGTTGTACCGCTACAGCGGCCAGCCGGCGATCCAGGTCGGCGTGCCCCTGGCCGGGCGCAACCGCAGCGAGCTGGAACCGCTGGTTGGGCTGTTCGTCAACACCCAGGTGCTGCGCAGCGAGGTCAGCGGCGCCCTGCCGTTCGCCACCTTGCTGGCCCAGGTGCAGGCCACGGCGGTGGAGGCCCAGCAGTACCAGGACCTGCCATTCGAAATGCTCGTCGACGCCCTGCAACCCGAGCGCAGCGCCAGCCACACGCCGTTGTTCCAGGTGCTGTTCAACCATCAGCGCCAGGGCGCGCTGGGCGCACGGCGGCTGGATGAGCAGGTGCAGATGGTGCTGGTGGAGCGCGAGCGCCGTGCGCAGAAATTCGACCTGACCCTGAGCACCGAACAGCGCGGCAGCGGCGAGATTCTCGCCAGCCTGGGCTTCAGCGCCGACGTGTTCGAGCGCGCCACGGTAGCGCGTCTGCAACAGCACTACTTGGCCGTGTTGAGCCAAGTGCTGGCACAGCCGTCGCTGCGCCTGGCCGATCTCGACCTGTTGCAGGGCGAGGCACCGCCACCGCAGTGGGGTGAAGCACTGCAGCAGCCGCAAGCGTCGGTGCTGCAGCTGTTCGACCAGCAGGTGCGCGAGCAGCCCGCCAGCATCGCCCTGATGCACGGCGGCCAGGCCTACACCTTCGCCTGGCTCGACCAGGCCGCCAACCGCGTCGCCCAGGCGCTGCTGACCCAAGGCTGCCAGCCCGGCGAGCGCGTACCGCTGGTGTGCGGCCGCAGCCCGGCGCTGGTGGCAGGGCTGCTGGGGGTGATGAAAGCCGGTGGCGCCTATGTGCCGCTGGAGTCGCAGACGCCGATCGGGCGGCTGCAGCAGATCTGCGCCGACCTGCAGGCCCGCCGCGTGCTGGCCTGCACCGAGCAACCCGAGCTGGCGCTGCCGCTGGTTCGCCTCGATCACCTGCTGGCCGCCACCGAGCCCGTGCCTGCGGTGCAGCCTGTCAGCCACGGGCTGCAACCGGCCTACCTGATCTTCACCTCAGGCTCCACCGGCCGGCCCAAGGGCGTGGTCATCAGCCACGGCGCCCTGGCCAATTACGTGCAAGGTCTGCTGCAACGCGTGGCGCTGGCGCCCGAGGCGAGCATGGCCATGGTCTCCACCGTGGCCGCCGACCTTGGCCACACCGTGCTGTTCGGCGCACTGTGCAGCGGCCGCACCCTGCACCTGCTGGACAACGACCAGGCCCGCGACCCGCAACTGTTCGCCGACTACCTCAGCCAGCACCGGGTAGGCGTGCTGAAAATTGTCCCCAGCCACTTGCACAGCCTGCTGGTGGCCGGCCACGAGGCGGCGGCGCTGCCCTGGCATGCGCTGATTCTCGGCGGTGAGGCCTGCGAGCCGGCGCTGCTGCAGCGCATTGCCCAGGCACGCCCGGCCTGCCGTATCTTCAACCACTACGGGCCGTCGGAAACCACCGTCGGCGTGCTGGCCGGCGCGGTGCTGGACGTCAGCACGCGGGCACCCCTGGGGCGCCCGCTGGCCGGCAGCAGCGTGCACGTGCTGGACGTCGACCTCAACCCGCTGCCAGTGGGCGTGGTGGGTGAGCTGTACATTGGCGGCGCAGGGCTGGCCCAGGGGTACCAGGGCCAGCCGGGGCAAAGCGCCGAGCGCTTCGTGCCCAACCCCTTCGGCGCCCCTGGCTCGCGCCTGTACCGCAGCGGCGACCGCGTGCGCTGGAACGCCCAGGGGCAGTTGGAGTACCTGGGCCGCCAGGACCATCAGGTCAAGGTGCGCGGCTTCCGTATCGAGCTGGCCGAAGTGCAGGCGCAAATCGCCGCCCATGCGGCAGTCCAGCAGTGCGCGGTGATCCTCGGCGCGGGCCAGTTGCTGGCCTACGTGGTGCTGGCGCAAGGCGCCACGTTGGACGCGATCAAGGCCGACCTGACGCGCTGGCTGCCCGACTACATGCAACCGGCGCACTGGCAGCTGCTGGCGGCGTTGCCGGTGACGGCCAACGGCAAGCTCGACAGCAAGGCGCTGCCGGCACCGGTGCTGCACAGCCGCAGCAGCGAGCAACCAATCACGGCCCATGAGCAACGCCTGGCGCAGCTGTGGCAGGACTTGCTGGGGCTGGAAGGCGTGAGCCGCGACGGTCACTTCTTCGAACTGGGCGGGCATTCCCTGCTGGCCACGCAGCTGGTGGCGCGGGTGCGCGAGCAGTTCGACGTGGCCCTGGCGCTGCGCGAAGTGTTCGACACCCCGCGCCTGGACCAGCTGGCCGCGCGCATCGCCGCGCTGGCCGGCGATACTGCCCCTGCACTGCCGGCGCTGGCCGCCGAGCCGCGCCAGGGTGTGCTGCCGCTGTCCCTGGCCCAGCAGCGCCTGTGGGTGGTGGACCGCCTCAGCGGCGGCCAGTCCGACGCCTACAACATGAGCGGCCGCCTGCAACTGGACGGCCCGCTGGACCGTCAACGGCTGGTGGCCGCCCTCGACCTGCTGGTGGCGCGCCATGAAGTGCTGCGCAGCCACTACCCCGAGGACGACAACGGCGACCCGCACACCCAGGTGCTCGACGCCCTCACGCTCGACGTGCCGTTCGCCGACTTGTCGATGCTGGCCGTGGACGAGCGTGAGCAACTGGCGCGCCAGGCCTCGCTGGACGACGCCCGGCAGCCCTTCGACCTGCTGGCCGGGCCGCTGCTGCGCGCGCGCTTGCTGCGCCTAAGCGAGCAACGGCACCTGCTGCTGTTCAGCCTGCACCACATCGTCGGTGACGGCTGGTCGGTGGGCATCCTTATCCGTGAATTCGCCGAGGCCTACCGCGCCCTCGGCGCCCAGCGCGCGCCGCAGTGGGCGCCGCTGCCGGTGCAGTACCTGGACTTTGCCATCCACCAGCAACGCTGGCTGGCCAGCGACGCCTTCAGCCGCGAACGCGGGTTCTGGCAGGCGCGGCTGGAAGGGGCGCCGAAGGTGCTGGCGCTGCCCACCGACTTCCCGCGCCCGGCCGTGGCCTCCACCGCCGGTGCCGAGCATCTGCTGCGCATCGACGCGGCGCAGTACGCGCAGATCGAGGCGCACTGCCGCAGCGCCGGGGTCACGCCGTTCATGTGGTTGCTGGCCAGCTTCCAGTGGCTGCTGCACCGGGTGGCCGGCACCGACGACCTGCTATTGGGCACCGACCTTGCCGGCCGCCAGCAGCAGGCGCTGGAGGGCCTGATCGGCTTCTTCGTCAACGTCCTGCCGCTGCGCTCGCGCACCGTGCCAGGCATGACCTTCGAGGCGCTGCTGGCCCAGGCCCGTGACAGCGCCCTGGCCACCTTCGAGCACCAGCAGCTGCCGTTCGACCGCATCGTCGAAGCCGTGGGCGTGCCCCGCGACCGCAGCCGCAACCCGCTGGTGCAGGTGCTGTTCGTGCTGCAGAACACCCCCAAGGGCCAGTTCGACATCGACGGCCTGCACATCCAGCGCCTGGAAGCGCTGGAGCACAGCTCCAAGTTCGACATGGGCCTGTTCCTCGAGCCCGAAAGCGACGGCCTGCGGGTGCGCTGGGCCTACGCCAGCGGCCTGTTCAGCGCCGCTCGCATCCAGCGCCTGGCCCAGGCCTGGCTGCAACTGATTGCCCTGGCGATTGCTTCGCCCCACACCCCGCTGGAGGAGTTCACCGTGCACGACAGCAGCGAAACCCCCGTTGGCCGCGATGCGCCGGCCATGGGCAACAAGCTCGACAAACTGAAAAAATTCATGAAGCAGCCGGCAGCCAGGCCCCAGGGCCCGCGTGAGCTGATCAAGACCCGGCCCATCGAGCCTGGCAAAGTGTTCCCGCTGCTGATCGAACCGGCCAGCCCGGACCTCGACGCCCTGGCCTGGGCCGCCGCCCACCGCGACCAGGTCGAGGCCCTGCTGCGCCGCCACGGCGGCCTGGTGCTGCGCAACTTCGGCGTGGTTACCCCGGCTGATTTCGAGGCCTTCGCCGAAGCCCTGCAGCCAGGCCTTTACGGCGCCTACGGCGACCTGCCGAAGAAGGAGGGCGGGCGCAACACCTACCGCTCCACGCCGTTCCCCGAGCGGCAGATGATCCTGTATCACAACGAAAGCGCGCACCTGGACCGCTGGCCGCGCAAGCAGTGGTTCTTCTGCGAACTGCCGTCGGCCATCGGTGGCTGCACACCCATCGTCGACTGCCGCGAGCTGTACCGGCGCCTGCCGGCCGACGTCGCCCAGCGCTTCGAACAGCGCGGCCTGCTGTACGTGCGCACCTTCCTGCAGAACCTCGACGTCAGCTGGCAGCACTTCTTCAAGACCGCTGACCGCGCCGAAGTGGAAGCGCGCTGCGAGGCCGGCGGCATCGACTACCGCTGGCTGGGCGACGACGAACTGCAGACCCGCACCCGCGCCCCGGCGGTGATCGTCCACCCGCTGACCGGTGAGCGTTCGTTCTTCAACCAGGTGCAGTTGCACCACATCTTCTGCCTGGAACCCGACGTGCGCAGCGACCTGCTGGACATGCTGGGCCTGGAGCGCATGCCGCGCAACGTCTACTACGGCGACGGTACGCCCATCGAGGACGAGGTGATGGAGTTGCTCGGCCGCCTGTACGAAGAATGCGCGGTGCGTTTCGACTGGCAGCAGGGTGACGTGGTAATGCTCGACAACATGATCGCCGCCCACGCCCGCGACCCCTACGAGGGGCCGCGCAAGATCGTCGTCGCCATGGGCGACATGTATGACCGCGCACGCCTGCAACAAGAGCGTGCCGCCCTGGCCCAAGCGCCCCTGGAGACTGTGCAATGAGCGAAGTGATGGAACTCGAACACCTGGCCCTGAGCCCGGAACAGCGGGCTGCCCAGGACGCCGGTGGCGAGCCGCAGGTGCTGTGGCTGGGCACTGCGGCCGCTGTCGACGCCCAGGCCCTGCGCCAGGGCTTCGAGCGCGCGGTGCGCGGGCAGTGGAGCCTGAACTGCCGCTTCAGCCAGCAGCCCGGCTACCGCGGCCTGCGCCAGCAGGCCCTGGAAGCGCCCGGTAGCGGCCGCTGGCAGTTCACCGATCTGCGCGGCGTGGCCGACGCCCAGGCGGCGCTGCACGGCGAACCGCCGGCGTTCGACCTCAGCCGCGGCGACGTGGTGGCCGCCCAGCTGTTTGCCGTGGCCGACAACGACTGGCGCCTGTGCCTGCGCGCCAGCGCCCTGGTGGCTGACGCCGGCAGCCTGCGCCTGCTGGCACGGCTGATGGTCGAAGAAGCGCTGGCCGAAGACGAGGAGAGCGGCCATTTCGGCCAGTTCGTCGAATGGCGCCAGGCCATGGCTGAAGACGAAGATGCCCCCGCCGGGCAAGCCTATTGGGCCGAGCACCTGCGCGCGGCGGGTGCCGGGCAGGCGCTGCAATTGCCCCTGCGCCGCCTGCACGGCCAGGCCGGCCAGGACCAGGCGTTCAGCGCCTTGGGCAGCGAACAGGTGCATGGCCTCAACGCCCTGGCTGAAAGCCGCCAGGTGCCCGTCGACAGCCTGTTGCAGGCGGCCTGGTGGGCGCTGCTGGCACGCATCGGCGGCCAGGGCCAGCTGCTGGGCGGCTGGCTGCACGACTGCCGCGCCGACTACGACTTTTTCGCCGCCAGCACCGGGGTCTACGAAAAGACCCTGCCGCTGGCGCTGAGCCTCGACAGCCGCCAGCCGTTCGCGCGCTGGCTGGCCGAGTGCAGTGCGTTGCTGGACAGCCATCGCGGCTGGCAGGAACACGCCCCGGCGCAATTGCGCAGCGACTGCTTGCGGGCCGGTTTCAGCGTCGAGGCCGCGGTGCCGGCCGGCTGGCGTGCGCTCGGCGCGCGGCCGTCGCCCTTCGAACTGGCCCTGCAGGTGCACCAGGACGCCCACGGCCAGGTCAGCGGCCTGGGGCTGTCGGCGGACCTGCGGCACTACCGCCCCGGCGACGCCCACGGCCTGTTGCAGCAGTACCTGCAACTGCTGGAGCGCCTGCCCGATGGCCTCGACCAGAGCATCGAGCGGCTGCTGGAGCCGACGGTGGCTGACGCGCGCCTGCCCGGCCCGGTGCAGACCTTCGGCGAAGGCAGCCCCCTGGCGCGCATCGCCCACTGGGCAGCGGTGGCGCCCAACGCCGCAGCGCTGCAAGGCGCCGATGGCGTGCTCACCTACAGCCAGCTCGAGCAACGTATCGAACAACTGGCGAGCACCTTGCACGCCCAGGGCGCCGGCCCCGAGACCATCGTCGCCCTGGCGCTGCCACGCTCCACCGAGCTGGTGATCGCCGCCTTGGCCGTGATGCGCAGCGGCGCCGCCTACCTGCCGCTGGACCCGCAGTGGCCGCAGGGCCGGCGCCAGCAACTGGCCGACGCCGCCAAGCCGCTGCTGGTCATCGGTGCCGACGCGGCGCTGGCCGGCCACCGCCAGCTGTCGTGGCAGGCCTGGGGTGAGCTGCCAGCGACGGCCGCAGCGCTGCCGCTGCCCACGCCGCACCAGGCTGCCTACGTGCTGTTCACCTCCGGCTCCACCGGCCAGCCCAAGGGCGTGGTCATCGAGCATCAACAGTTGCACAACTACGTCCAGGCGGTCAGCCAGGCCCTGGACCTGCGCGCTTGCCAGCGCTTTGCACTGACCTCCACGGTGGCCGCCGACCTGGGCAACACCTGCCTGTTCGGCGCCTTCGAGCAGGGCGCTTGCCTGGTGGTCGCCAGCACCGAGGACATGCAGGACGCGCCGTCCTTCGCGCGGTTCCTGGCGGCCCAGCGCATCGACTGCCTGAAGATGGTGCCGTCGCACCTGGCGGCCCTGCTCGATGACCAGGGCGGGGCATTGCCGGCCACGGTCATCCTCGGCGGCGAAGCCACCACGCCAGCGCTGGCCGAACGCATTCGAGCGCAGTCGCCGGCCACGCGCCTGTTCAACCATTACGGCCCCACCGAAGCCACGGTCGGCGTGCTCTACCAGGCAGTGGCGGGTGACCCGCTGGTGCTGGGCGGGGTGCTGGCCAACAACGTCGCCACCCTGCTGGACGAGGAGGGCCGCCGCGTGCCGGTGGGGGCCATCGGCGAGCTGTACCTGGGCGGCGCGCAGCTATGCCGGGGTTACCTGAGCGGCGACGAATCGTCGTTCATTGCCGACCCCGAGCAACCCGGCCAGCGCCTGTACCGCACTGGCGACCGCGCCGTGCGCCGCCACGATGGCGCGCTGGAGCTGCGTGGCCGTGGTGACGGCCAGGTGAAGATCCGTGGTTTCCGCGTGGAAGTGGGCGAGGTCGAGGCCACCCTGCAAGCCCTGGGGGAAGCCGCGGTGAAAGTGCTGCACGATGCTGATGGCGAAGCCAGCCTGGTGGCCTACGTGGTGGGCGACGAAGCCGCGCTGCGCCAGCAGCTGGAGGCGCGCCTGCCCGACGCCATGCGCCCGGCGCGCTACGTGCGGCTGACCAGCCTGCCGCGCCTGGCCAACGGCAAGATCGACCGCCAGGCACTCCCCGCCGTGCAGCCCGACCTTGCCAGTGGCCGCGCCCCGCGCGACGCCCTGGAGACCCTGCTGGTCGGCCACATGGCCGAACTGCTGGGGCGCGAGAGCCTGGACATCGACAGCGACTTCTTCGAGGCCGGCGGCCATTCGTTGACCGTGATCAAACTGGTGGCGGCGATCCGCAAGGGCCTGCAACTGGAAGTGCCGCCGGGCATCGTCTTCGACCACCCCAGCGTGGTGGCCCTGGCCGCCGCCCTGCGCGAACGCGAGAGCGCGCCGGGGCAGTTGGAAAAAGCGGCTGGGCTGCGCTTGAAGTTGCAGGCGTTGAACCCTGCGCAGCGCGAGGCGTTGCTTAACCGCCGGTGATTTTTGATTGGGGGATGGCTACAAGGCGCATGCCTGGATTGTTGTGGCGCCCTCAAGATCGAGCGCCGCCTGACGCGCAACCCGGCTCCTACCGTTTGTTTCGGGCCAGTTATGCCAGTGCCATCACCTTGTCCTCTTTGTTTTTTCACTGCCGATCTGTGTTGGTGTCAACAAAGCGGACGCAGGGGCCTCACAGACAAAACTGGCCCGAAACAAACGGTAGGAGCCGGGTTGCGCGTCAGGCGGCGATGCGCCGCGCGGGCGGCGCTCGATGTCATGAGGCATGCAAATCTCCCGGCAGGCCCATTGCCGCCCTGACTTGATCCCATTACCCACCCTCCCAAAACCCCGCTAAATTCCCCCACCCCCCCTTCGTCCTTCAAAGACACCAACGACACGGTCGAGAGACGGGACGACATGAACCAATTCATCGAAAATCAGGACGACGAACTGCTGGCGCTGCTGCTTGCCGAGGAAGCGGGCGAGCCAGGCATTCCCAGGCGTCCCGATGAAGGCAGTGCGCCCCTGTCGTTCTCCCAGCAGCGCCTGTGGCTGCTGCACCGCTACGACCCGGCCGCGGCCCAGTACAACCTGCCGCGGGCGCTGCGCCTGGAAGGCGAGGTGGACGTGGCGGCGCTGGAGCAGGCGTTCCAGGCGCTGATCCAGCGCCATGAAGTGTTCCGCACTCGCTTCGTCGAAGTCGACGGCCAGCCGCGCCAGGTCATTGAGCCCCACGTGAGCTTCCAACTGCACCGCGAAGAGAAGGTCGACTGCAGCCAGATCAACGCGCGTATCCGCGCCGAAGCAGCCATTCCGTTCGTGCTCGACCGCGCGCCGTTGCTGCGTGCCACGCTGCTGTCGTGCGCCGACGAGTGCGAGCAGGTGCTGCTGTTCACCCTGCACCACATCGTTTCCGACGCCTGGTCCAACGCTATCCTGGTGCGCGACCTGTCGGTGGCCTACGCCGCCGCCCTGGGCCAGGCCGACGCGCGCCTGCCGGTGCTGGAGGTGCAATACGCCGACTACGCCGCCTGGCAGCGCCAGCGCTATGAACAGGGCCACGCCCAGGCCGCTGCCGACTACTGGCGCGGCTACCTGGGCAGCCACCTGCCGGTGCTGAACCTGCCGATGGACCACCCGCGCCCGGCCATCCAGGGCCACCGCGGCGAGTCGCTGCAGGTGCAGTTGCCCGACGCCCTGCTGGCGCGCCTGCGGGCGTTCTGCCAACAGCAGGCATGCACGCCTTTCGTGCTGTTGCTGGGCGCCTGGCAGGCGCTGCTGGCGCGCCACAGCGGCCAGGACAGCTTCGCCGTGGGGGTTCCCAACGCGGCGCGCAACCAGCGCGAGATCCAGGAGCTGGTGGGCTTCTTCGTCAACACCCAGGTGTACCGCGCCGACTTCAGCCAGCCGCTCAGTGCCCGCGACCTGTGCCGGCGCCTGCGGGCCGAGGCCATGCAGGCGCTGGAGTACGCCGACTACCCCTTCGAACTGCTGCTCGACCACCTCCAGGTAGAACGCAGCCTCAGCCACAGCCCGGTGTTCCAGACCCTGTTCAACCTGCGCAACCAGGACGACAGCACCCGCCTGCAACTGCCGGGCCTGAACGTGGAAGTGATGACGCTGCCGAGCGTCACCGCCAAGTTCGACCTGTCCCTGGACGTGGCCCTGGGCGAGCACCTGCTGTGCACCCTGGAATATGACCGCGACCTGTTCGCCGCCAGCACCATCGCGCGGCTGGCCGGCCACTACGAACACCTGCTGGACTACATGCTCGACCACCCCGATGCTTGCCTGGACGACGCGCCGCTGCTTGGCCAAGCCGAGCGCGAACAACTGCAGGCCTGGAGCCAGGGCGGCGCGGCCCACGCCATGAGCGCGCCGGTGCACCGCCTGTTCGAACAGCAGGCGGCGCTGCGCCCGGACGCCCTGGCAGTGCTGTTCGACGACCGCCAGCTGACCTACGCCCAGCTCGACACCCGCGCCAACCACCTGGCCCTGCTGCTGCGCCAGCGCGGCGTGGGCGCTGACGTAATGGTGGGCGTGGCCGCCGAGCGCAGCCCCGAGCTGGTGGTGGCGCTGTTGGCCATTCTCAAGGCCGGCGGCGCCTACGTGCCCATGGACCCCGACTACCCGGCCGAACGCCTCAAGCACATGCTCGATGACAGCGGCATCGGCCTGCTGCTGACCCAGGCGCGGGTGCTGGCCAAGCTGCCGCTGGCCGGCCGCGCGCTGGACGTGCTCGACCTCGACGCCCTGGACCTGCGCCAGCCGGTGGCCCTGGCACCGGCCGCGCTGGACGCCGAGCACCTGGCGTACGTGATCTACACCTCCGGCTCCACCGGCAAGCCCAAGGGCGCCGGCAACAGCCACGGCGCGCTGTTCAACCGCCTGGCGTGGATGCAGCAGGCCTATGACCTGAGCGCTGCCGATAACGTGCTGCAGAAGACCCCGTTCAGCTTCGACGTGTCGGTGTGGGAATTCTTCTGGCCGCTGATGACCGGCGCCACCCTGACCCTGGCGCTACCCGGCGAACACCGCGACCCGGCGGCGCTGATCCGGCGCATCCGCCAGCAGGGCATCACCACCCTGCATTTCGTGCCCTCGATGCTCCAGGCGTTCATGGCCGAGCCCGACGTGGCCCGCTGCACCAGCCTGCGCCTGATTGTGTGCAGTGGCGAGGCGCTGCCCGCCGACCTGGCCGCGCGCACCCTGAAGGCGCTGCCCAACGCCGAGCTGGTCAACCTCTATGGCCCCACCGAGGCGGCCATCGACGTCACCCACTGGACCTGCCGTCTCGACGGCCGCGACAGCGTGCCCATCGGCCGCCCCATCGACGGCCTGAGCACCCAGGTGCTGGACAAGCGCCTGCAACCGGTGCCCATTGGCGTTGCTGGCGAGCTGTACCTGGGAGGCGTCGGCCTGGCGCGCGGTTACCACCAGCGCCAGGCCCTGACCGCCGAACGCTTCGTGCCTGCCGCCGACGGCAGCGGCCGCCTGTACCGCACCGGCGACCTGGTGCGCTGGCGCGAAGGCGGCATCATCGAGTACCTGGGGCGCCTGGACCACCAGGTGAAAATTCGCGGTTTGCGCATCGAGTTGGGCGAAATCGAAGCCTGCCTGCTCGAATCCGGGCTCACCCGCGAAGCCGTGGTGCTGGCAGTGGACGGCGTGGCTGGCTCGCAGCAGCTGGTGGCCTACGTGGTCGGTGACAGCGGCGTCGAGGCGCCGCTGCGCGCCTGGCTGGCCGAGCGCCTGCCGGACTTCATGGTGCCGGCGCACCTGATCAGCCTGGCGCAGATGCCCCTGAGCCCCAACGGCAAGCTGGAGCGCAAGGCGCTACCACTGCCCCAGGCGCAGGTGCAGGCCTACGTGGCGCCCCAAGGCGAGCGTGAAACCGTCATGGCCGGCATCTGGCAGCAGGTGCTGGGCCTTGAACAGGTGGGCGCCAACGACAACTTCTTCGAACTGGGCGGTGACTCGATCATCGCCATCCAGGTGGTCAGCCGCGCCCGCCAGGCGGGCCTGCTGCTGGCCCCGCGCGACCTGTTCCAGCACCAGACCCTGGCGGCCCTGGCCCAGGCGGCCCGACAGGCCGAAGCCCCGCAAGTGGAGCAGGCCCCCGTGACCGGCGCCAGCCGCCTGCTGCCGTTCCAGACGCGTTTCTTCGCCACCCAGATTGCCCAGCGCCAGCACTGGAACCAGTCGGTGATGCTCGGCTTCAACCGCACCATCATCGGCGAACACCTGCGCCAGGCCCTGCACCTGCTGCTCGAACATCACGACGCCCTGCGCCTGCGCTTCGACGCCCAGGGCCAGGCCCAGCACGCCGCCCCCGGGCAGAACGTGCTGTGGCAAGTGGCAGTGGCCGACCAGGCTGAATTGGAGGCCGCGACCGAACAGGCGCAAAACAGCCTCGACCTGCTCAACGGCCCGCTGCTGCGCGCCGTGCAGCTGCAACTGTGGGACGGCAGCCAGCGCCTGTTGCTGGTGGTGCACCACCTGGTGGTGGACGGCGTGTCGTGGCGCATCCTGCTCGAAGACCTGCAGCTCCTGTGCCGGCAGCTCGCCGACGGCGCGCGGCCGCAGTTGCCGCCGCGCACCACCGCCCTGCGTGACTGGGCCGATGCCCTGCACCGCCAGGCCGGCAGCGCGCAATTGGCCGCGGAGCTGTCCTGGTGGCAGGCGCAGCTGGCCGACAACCGGGTTGAACAGCTGGTGGCCACGCCCCAGGCGCAGGCCTGCCAGCGCGACCTGCAAGTGATCGAGACCGGCCTGGATGCCGAGCGCACCCGGCAGTTGCTGCGCCAGGCCCCGGCGGCCTACCGCACCCAGGTCAACGACCTGCTGCTGACCGCCCTGGCCCGCGCCTGGCAGCGCTGGAGCGGGCAGGCGGCGGTGCATGTGGAACTGGAAGGCCACGGCCGCGAGCAGGAGTGGGTCGACGGCGCCGACCTGAGTCGCACCGTCGGCTGGTTCACCAGCACCTACCCGCTGCGTCTGCAGGCCGCCAGCGACATGGGCGAGTCGATCAAGGCCATCAAGGAACACCTGCGCCAGGTGCCCAACCGCGGCATCGGCCATGGCGTGCTGGCCTGGCTGTCGCCCCACGGCGAAGCCCTGCGCGCGCTGCCGGCGCCGCGCATCACCTTCAATTACCTGGGCCAGTTCGACCAGAGCTTCGGCGACGACGCGCTGTTGTACCCGGCTGCCGAAAGCAGTGGCCGCAACAGCGACCCCGAGGCGCCACCGGGCAACTGGCTGAGCATCAACGGCAGCATCAGCGAGGGCTGCCTGCGCCTGGCCTGGAGTTTCGCCCCGCAGTGGTTCAGCGCCCCGCAGGTGCAGGGCCTGGCCGACGCCTGGCAGCTGGAACTGCGCAGCCTGATCGAACACTGCATCAGCCCCGCCGCCGGCGGCCTGACGCCTTCGGATTTCCCCCTGGCGCGCCTGACCCAGGCGCAGCTGGACAACCTGCCGGTGCCCGCCGCGCAGATCGAGGACATCTACCCGCTGTCGCCGATGCAGCAGGGCATTCTGTTCCACAGCGTGTTCACGCCCACCGCTGGCGCCTACATCAACCAGCTGCGGGTGGACGTGCAGGGCCTGGACCTGGCGCGGTTCCGCGCGGCCTGGCAGGCGGCGCTGGACGCGCACCCGGTGCTGCGGTGCGGCTTTGCCTGGGAAGGCGAGGGCGACGCGGCGCTGCAGATCGTGCACCGCCACGTCAGCCTGGTGCTGGAGCAGGGCAGTGCGGTCGAGGACGCGGAGCAGGTGGCCCGCGCCGAACGTCAGCGCGGCTTCGACCTGCGCCGGCCGGCGTTGATGCGCCTGCGCCTGGTGCGCCTGGCCGACGGCGGCCAACAGCTGATCTGGACCTGCCACCACCTGCTGCTGGACGGCTGGAGCCAGTCGCAGCTGCTGGGCGAGGTGCTGCAACGCTACGCCGGCCAGGCGCCGAGCCGCAGCGCCCCGGCCTACCGCGACTACATCCAGTGGCTTGGCCAGCGCCCCAGCAGCGAAAGCTTCTGGCGTGCCAACCTGGGCGAGCTGCAGGAGCCGACCTACCTGACCAACCTGCTGGCCTACGAAGGCAACGGCGACAGCGGCCAGGCCGAGGTGCAGGTGCAGCTCGACGCTGCACGCACCGCGCAGCTGCAGGCTTTCGCCCGCCA
Organism: Pseudomonas imperatae; assembly: GCF_057128625.1. Taxonomy (NCBI): domain Bacteria; kingdom Pseudomonadati; phylum Pseudomonadota; class Gammaproteobacteria; order Pseudomonadales; family Pseudomonadaceae; genus Pseudomonas; species Pseudomonas imperatae. Next base: position 56,345 of record NZ_JBSKHP010000013.1, read on the forward strand.
GCGCCACGTGACCTTCAACACCCTGGTGCAGGCCGCGTGGCTGTTGCTGCTGCACCGCTACAGCGGGCAGGCCACCGTGGCCTTCGGCGCCACCGTGGCCGGGCGCCCGGCGCAGCTGCCGGGCATCGAACAGCAGCTGGGGCTGTTCATCAACACCCTGCCGGTGGCGGCCACGCCGCAGCCGCTGCTCAGCGTCGACGCCTGGCTGGCCCAGGTGCAGCAGCTCAACCTGGACCTGCGCGAGCACGAGCACACGCCGCTGTACGACATCCAACGCTGGCTGGGCTACAGCGGCCGTGGGCTGTTCGACCACGTGCTGGTGTTCGAGAACTACCCCGTCAGCGAAGCCCTGCAGCAGGGCGCGCCAGCGGGGGTGAGTTTCGCCAACGCGCGCGCCACCGAGCAGTCCAGCTACCCGCTGATGCTGATGATCAACCTTGCCGAGCAACTGCACCTGCGCTTCACCTTCGACCTGGCCAGCTTCGACCGCGAGGCCATGGCGCGCCTGGCCGGGCACTTCCAGCACCTGCTGCTGGCCATGGCCGAGGACGCCGCACGGCCGCTGGCCGAGCTGCAACTGCTGGGCGATGCCGAGCGCCAGCAACTGCTGCAACGTGGCGTGCAGGGCGGCCCGGCGCTGGCCGCCGCCAGCCTGGTGCCGCTGTTCGAGCGGCAGGCCGCGCAGGCGCCGGCCAGCCTGGCGCTGATCGCCAGCGACCAGACCCTGGACTACGCCGCGCTCAACCGCCGCGCCAACCGCCTGGCCCGCGCCCTGCGTGCCTCCGGCGTGCAACCCGACGACCGCGTGGCCGTGGCCTGCGAGCGCGACAGCCAGCTGCTGGTGGCCTTGCTGGCGGTGCTCAAGGCCGGTGCCGCCTACGTGCCGCTGGACCCCGAATTCCCCGCCGAGCGCCTGGGCCACATGCTCGCCGACAGCGGCGCGCGCCTGCTGCTGACCCAGCAGCACCTGCTGGCCGAGCTGCCCGCGCACCCCAACACCTGGTGCCTGGACCGTGACCAGGCGCTGTGGGCCGACGAGGACGCCAGCGACCTTGCGCCTGTTACCCAGCCGCAGCACCTGGCCTACGTGATCTACACCTCCGGCTCCACCGGCCGGCCCAAGGGCGTGGCAGTCAGCCACGGCGCGTTGCTCAACTTCCTCGAAAGCATGGCTGAGCAACCGGGCCTGGCGGCGGGCGAGCGCATGCTGGCGCTGACCTCGCTGTCATTCGACATCGCCGGCCTGGAGCTGTACCTGCCGCTGACCCGTGGCGCCAGCGTGGTGCTGGTGGACCGCGACAGCGCCCGTGACCCGCAGCGCCTGTGGGCGGCCATCGAGCAGCACCAGGTGCGCAGCATCCAGGCCACGCCATCGACCTGGCGCATGCTCGCCGACCACCCGCAGCTGGCGGCAAAGCTTGCCGGGCGCCAGGTGCTGTGCGGCGGCGAAGCGCTGCCTGCCGACCTGGCCCAGCGCCTGATCGCGGCGGCTGGGCACGTGTGGAACCTCTACGGCCCCACCGAGACCACCATCTGGTCGGCGCGCCGCCGCCTCGACCCGCAGCAACCGCAGCCGTGGCTGGGCGAAGCCATCGCCCACACCGGCCTGTATGTGCTGGACGCCTACCTGCAACCGCTGCCCCAGGGCGTGGCCGGCGAGCTGTTCATTGGCGGCCAGGGCCTGGCCCGCGGTTACCATGGCCGCGCCGACCTGACCGCCGAGCGCTTCGTGCCGGACCCGCAAGGGCACGGCCGCCTGTACCGCACCGGCGACCTGGCGCGCTGGCGCGCCAACGGCCAGCTGGAATACGTGGGCCGTATCGACCAGCAGGTGAAGGTGCGCGGCTTCCGCATCGAGCTGGGCGAAATCGAAGCGCAGCTGCTGCGCCAACCTGGCGTGCGCGAAGCGGCCGTGGTCGCCCGCAGCGTGGGCCAGGGCCAGCAACTGGTGGGCTACGTGGTCGGCGAGGCGCTGGACCTGAACGCCCTGAAGGCCGCGCTCAAGCAGCAGCTGCCCGACTACATGGTGCCGGCGCAACTGCTGCAGCTGGCCGCCATGCCCCTGACCCCCAACCGCAAGCTCGACCGCAAGGCCCTGCCGGCACCGGACTGGCAAGGGCAGGCGTACCAGGCGCCCGAAGGCCCTCGCGAAACCCTGCTGGCCCAGATCTGGGCCCAGGTGCTGGGGCTGGACAAGGTCGGCGTGCTGGACAACTTCTTCGAACTGGGCGGCGACTCCATCGTCGCCATCCAGGTGGTGGGCAAGGCGCGCCAGGCCGGGCTGGTGTTCAGCCCCAAGGCACTGTTCGAACAGCCTACCGTGCGTGCCCTGGCCGCTGTGGTTGAAGCCGTGGCGGCCAGCACCGAGGACGACGCGCCGCTGCTGGTGCTCGACGACGCCCAGCGCGCGGCCTTGCCGGCCGGCGTCAGCACGGCGCTGCCGCTGACGCCCATGCAGCACGGCATGCTCTTCCATCAACTGCTCGACAACCGCGACGGCGTGTACGTCAACCAGCTGCGGGTGGACGTGGAAGCGGTGGACGCCGAGCGCCTGCGCCACGCCTGGCAAGCGGCGCTGGACGCCCATGACAGCCTGCGCACCGGCTTCTGCTGGCAGGGCCTGGACACCCCGCTGCAATGGGTGCAGCCGGCGCTGACCCTGCCGTTGCAGGTGCTGGACTGGCGCAATGCTTTCGACAGCCAGGCCCTCGACCGCCTGGCCGCCGACGACCAGGTCCGCGGCTTTGCCCTCGACCAGCCACCGTTGCTGCGCCTGACCCTGGTGCGTTGCGACGAGCAGCGCTACCACCTGATCTACACCCACCACCATATCCTCATGGACGGCTGGAGCACCGCGCAACTGCTGGGCGAAGTGATGCAGCGCTACCTCGGCGAGGCGCCGCCGGCCAGCCCCGGCCGCTACGGCGATTACTTGCGCTGGCTGCAGCGCCGCGACCCGGCCGCCACCGAGCAGTTCTGGGACCAGCAGCTGGCAGCGCTGGAGGCGCCCACGCGGCTCGCCGACTGCCTGGTGAAGCCCCAGGGCGGCGAGGGCTTCGGCCAGCAGGAAGTCCACCTGCCGCTGGCCGCGCTGGCCGCGTTCGCGCGCAGCCGCCAGGTCACGGTCAACACGCTGCTGCAGGCGGCCTGGGCCATCGTGCTGCAGCGCTACAGCGGCCAGCCGGCGGTTGCGTTTGGCGCCACGGTGGCGGGGCGGCCGCCGGAGCTGCCGGACATCGACCGGCAGCTGGGGCTGTTCATCAACACCTTGCCGGTGGTGTCAGTGCCCGCGCCGCACCTGCCTGTCGGCCAATGGTTGCAGCAGGTGCAGGCGCAGGCCGTGGCCTTGCGCGAATTCGAGCACACGCCGCTGTTCGAACTGCAACGCCGCCATGGCGACGGCGAGGCGCTGTTCGACAGCCTGCTGGTATTCGAAAACTTCCCGGTGGCCGAAGTGCTGGAGCGCGCCGACAGCCCGGTGCGCTTCTCGGGCGCGGGCATCCAGGGCAACACCAACTACCCGCTGACGCTGATGGCGTCGTTGGGCGACAGCCTCAAGCTGGCGTTCAACTACCGCCGCAGCCATTTCAGCGAACTGGCCGTGCAGGGCCTGGCCAGCCAGCTGCAGACCCTGCTGCTGGCGATGCTCGAAGACCCGGCGCGGCCCCTGGGCGAGCTGCCGTTGCTGGATGCCGCCAGCCAGCGCGCGCTGGTGCTGGACTGCAACCGCAGCGCCATGGCCTACGACCCGGCGCACAGCCTGCACCAGTTGATCGAGGCGCAGGCAGCGCGCAGCCCCGACGCGGTGGCAGTGATCGCCGACGACGGCCAGCTCACTTATTCGCAACTCAACGCCCGGGCCAACCGCCTGGCCGGCTACCTGCGCGAGCAGGGCGTGGGCCCGGACGTGGCGGTAGGCATCGCCCTGGAGCGCGGCGCTGCCTTGCCGGTGGCCTTGCTGGCGGTGATGAAGGCCGGTGGCGCCTACGTGCCCATGGACCCTGAATTCCCCCGCGAGCGCCTGGCGCACATGCTCGAGGACAGCGGCCTGAGCCTGCTGCTCAGCGAGCGACGCCTGCTGGCGGCGCTGCCAACCACCCAGGTGCCGACCTTCTGCATGGATGACCTCGACGGCCTGGCGCACTACGCTGCCGACAACGGCCCGGCGGTGAGCCACCCCGAGCACCTGGCCTACGTGATCTACACCTCCGGCTCCACCGGCAAGCCCAAGGGCGTGGCGGTGCGCCAGGGCGGGCTGGTCAACTTCCTGCACAGCATGGCCGCCGAACCGGGCCTGACGGCGACTGATCGGGTGCTGGGGCTGACCTCGCTGTCGTTCGACATCTCGGCGCTGGAGCTGTACCTGCCGTTGCTGGTGGGCGGCGCCGTGGTGCTGGTGGAACGCATGGCGGCCAAGGACCCGGCGCGCCTGCTGGAGGTGATCGAGCAGCATGGTGTCACTGTGATCCAGGCCACGCCGTCGAGCTGGGGCATGCTCGCCAGCCACGAGGGCTTCAGCCGCCTGCACGGCAAGCGGTTCTTCTGCGGCGGCGAGGCGCTGTCCACCGAACTGGCCGCGCGCTTGGGCGAACAGGCGGCGCAGCTGTGGAACCTCTACGGCCCCACCGAGACCACCATCTGGTCGGCGCTGAACCGCGTGCACGGCCGCCCGGACCTGGGCGGGCCGCTGGCCAACACCCAGCTGCACGTGCTCGATGACAGCCTCAACCCGGCGCCGCCGGGCGTGGCCGGCGAGCTGTACATCGGCGGCGACGGCCTGGCGCGGGGTTACCACGCGCGCCCCGGGCTGACCGCCGAGCGCTTCGTCGCCGACCCGTTCAGTGCCAGCGGCGCGCGCCTGTACCGCACCGGCGACCTGGCGCGGCGCCGCGCCGATGGCGTGCTGGAGTACCTGGGACGTATCGACCAGCAGGTGAAAATCCGTGGCCTGCGCATCGAGCTGGGTGAAATCGAAGCCTGCCTGCTGGCCCAGGCTGGCGTCGCGGACGCTGCCGTGGTTGCCCGCGAGTCGGCCTACGGCAAGCAGCTGGTGGGTTACGTCACCGGTGTCGACGACAGCCGCCTGGACGCGCTCAAGGCGCAGCTGCGCCGCGACCTGCCGGACTACATGGTGCCCGCGCAACTGCTGGCGCTGCCGCGCATGCCGCTGACCCCCAACGGCAAGCTCGACCGCAAGGCCCTGCCGGCGCCGGACTGGCAACCGCGCGACTACGTGGCCCCGCGCACCGGGACCGAGCAACTGCTGGCCGACATCTGGGCCCAGGTGCTGGGCCTTGAGCAGGTGGGGGTGACCGACAACTTCTTCGAACTGGGCGGCCACTCGCTGCTGGCCACGCAGGTGTTCACCCGCCTGCAAAGTACCTTGCAGGTGTCGTTGAGCCTGCGCCAGGTGTTCGAAGTCGCCACCGTCGCCGAGCTCGCCGAGCTGGTCGACGCCGCCCGCGCCCCGCAACCCACCACCGACCTGGACGACCTGATGGCCCGCCTGGAGGCCCTTTGACGCGCATTACCCCGTAGCCGCTGCCGCCAGGCTGCGCTGGCCCTCGAACCACGCTGGAGATCTCCAGCGTACTCTGGGGCCAGCGCAGCCTTCGGCAGCGGCTACGGGCGTTTGTGCATCCGCAACCGTTAACGATTCCCCTTCCCATTTCGTCTTGAATCACAAAGAACCCGGAATTCCTTGTGATGAACCCAGACCAATCCCTCGCCCTTGCCAAGCGTTTCATTGCCCTGCCCCTGGAAAAGCGCCGCCTGTTCCTGAGCAGCCTGCGCAATGACGGTGTCGACTTCGCCCTGTTCCCCATCCCCGCGCACAGCCATGCCGGTGACGAGCGCGAGCTGTCGTACGCCCAGCGGCGCATGTGGCTGCTGTGGAAACTGGAGCCCGCAAGTTCCGCCTACAACGTGGCCACCGCCGTGCGCCTGCGCGGCAACGTCGACCGCCAGGCGCTGGGCGTGGCCCTGCAGGCGCTGGTGGCGCGCCACGAAACCCTGCGCAGCCGCTTCGTCGAGGACGGCGCCTCCATTCGCCTGCAAGTGCTGCCGGCCGAGCAGGCCAGGGTCGAGCTGGCCGTGGAGACGGTCAGCGAAGACCAGCTGCAGGCCCGCTGCCGCGCCGCCAGCCGCGAACCCTTCGACCTCGCCAGCGGCCCGCTGCTGCGCGCGCAGCTGTTCGTGCTGGGCGCGGACGACTACCTGCTGAGCCTCACACTGCACCACATCATCACCGACGGCTGGTCCATGAACCTGCTGCTGGACGAGCTGGTTAAAGGCTACCTGGCCGGCCCAGCCCACGCCCCGCAGGCACTGCCCATCCAGTACAGCGACTACGCCCTGTGGCAGCGCTCGTGGCTGGAGGCGGGCGAGGCCGAGCGCCAGCTCGACTACTGGAAAACCACCCTGGCCGACGAGCAGCCGGCCCTGGAACTGCCCATCGACCGCCCGCGCGGCCGTGACTGGCAAGGGCAGGGCGAGCGCCATCACTTCAGCCTTGATGCCGGCCTGGTCAAGGGCCTGCGCGCGTTGGCTACCCAAGCCCGGGCGACCTTGCCGATGGTGCTGCTGGCGGCGTTCAACGCCGTGCTCTACCGCTACAGCGGCCAGGACGACATTCGCGTGGGCATGCCGGTGGCCAACCGCAACCGCCGCGAAACCGAGACGCTGCTGGGCTTCTTCGTCAACACCCTGGTGCTGCGCACCCGCCTGGACAGTCGCCAGGGCTTCCGGCACCTGCTGAACCAGGTGCGCGACACCCTGATCAACGCGCAAAGCCACCAGGACGTGCCCTTCGAACAACTGGTGGAGCGCCTGGCGCCCACCCGCAGCCTGAGCCGCAACCCGCTGTTCCAGGTGCTGTTCAACCACCAGCGGCAGACCGTCGACGCCCAGCGCCAGTTGGGGGGGCTGCGCATCGAGCCGTTCAGCAACCCCGAATGCTCGGTGAATTTCGAGCTGGTGCTGGACGTCATCGAAACCCCGGCCGGCGCGGTGAACGCGCTGCTGACCTACCCGCAGGCGCTGTTCGACGCCAGCACCATCGCCCGCATCGCGGCCGCGTTCACCGGCCTGCTGCACGCCGTGGTCGACGCCCCGGACACGGCGCTCGGTGCCTTGTTGCAGGGCGACGGCGGCAGCACCGCCCTGGCCCATGACGCGCCGCTGCCAGCGGCCGGCGCCTGGGTGCACGACAGCATCGCCGCCATGGCCCGCCGCCAGCCCGACGCCCCGGCCGTCAGCGGCGCAGGCCGCAGCCTGACGTTCGCCGAACTGGACCGCGCCGCCAACCGCCTGGCCCACCACCTGATCGCCCAGGGCGTGGGCGCAGAGACGCTGGTGGGCGTGGCGATGCCGCGCTCACCCGAGCTGATCGTCGCGCTGCTGGCGGTGATGAAGGCCGGTGCGGCTTATTTGCCGCTGGACGCCAGCTACCCACGTCAGCGCCTGGAATACTTGATGGCCGACTCGGGCATGGCCCTGCTGTTGAGCCACGCCAGCCTGCTCGATGCGCTGCCGGTGCCCGCCGGCGTGCCAGCGCTGGCCCTGGAACAGTTGGACCTCGGCGCGCTGCCCGACACTGCCCCCGCCGTGGCGCTGCATGCCGGCAGCCTGGCGTACCTGATCTACACCTCCGGGTCCACCGGCCAGCCCAAAGGCGTGGCCGTGGCCCATGGCCCGCTGGCCATGCACTGCGCCGGCATTGGCCGGCGCTATGAAATGACCCCAGCCGACCGCGAATTCCACTTCATGTCATTCGCCTTCGACGGCGCCCACGAGCGCTGGCTGACCCCGCTCAGCCACGGCTCCAGCCTGCTCCTGCGTGACGACGCGTTGTGGAGCGTGGAGCAGACCTGGCGCGCCCTGCACGACGAGCGCATCAGCGTGGTGGCGTTCCCGCCGGCCTACCTGCAACAGCTGGCCGAGCATGGCGCGGTGCACGGCAACCCGCCGCCGGTGCGTATCTACTGCTTCGGCGGCGACGCCGTGGCCGAGGCCAGCCTGGCCCACGTGCGCCAGCACCTGGCGCCGCAGTACGTGATCAACGGCTATGGCCCGACCGAAACCGTGGTCACCCCGCTGCTGTGGAAAGCCCCTGCCGAGCTGCCGTGCGGCGCGCCCTACGCGCCCATCGGCCATGGCGTGGGCGCGCGTACTCTGCACGTGCTGGACGCCGACCTTAACCCAGTGCCCCAGGGCGTGTCGGGTGAACTGTACCTGGGCGGCGAAGGCGTGGCCCGTGGTTACCACCAGCGCCCGGGCCTGACCGCCGAGCGCTTCGTCGCCGACCCGTTCAGCCAGGGCGGGCGCCTGTACCGCACCGGTGACCGCGTGCGCGTGCGCGCCGATGGCACCGTCGATTACCTGGGGCGCATCGACCAGCAGGTGAAGGTGCGCGGCTTCCGCATCGAGCTGGGCGAGATCGAAACCCGCCTGCGCGAAGTGCCCGGCGTCGGCACCGCCGTGGTGGTGGCCCGCGACACGCCGGCCGGCAAGCAACTGATCGGCTACCTGGAAGGCCAGGACAGCGCCGAGTTGCAGGCTGCCATCGACGCCCACCTGCAACGCCATCTGCCGGACTACATGATTCCCGCGCGGCTGGTGCTGTTGCAGCGCCTGCCGCTGAACGCCAACGGCAAGATCGACCGCCACGCGCTGCCCGAGCCGCAGTGGACCAGCATCGCCTACCGCGCCCCAGAAACCGAGGATGAAGCACTGCTGGCCGAAATCTGGGCCAGCCTGCTGGGCGTGGAACAGGTGGGCCTGGACGATGACTTCTTCGCCCTCGGCGGCCACTCGCTGCTGGCGGTGCAGGCGGTGTCGCGCATCAAGCAGGTGCTGGAGCTGGACGTGCCGGTACGCTTGCTGTTCGACGCGCCGCGCCTGCAGGATTGCGCCGCGCGCCTGCGCGACAGCAGCGGGGCCCAAGCGCCGGCGCTGCTGGCCGGGCCACGCCCCGAACGCCTGCCGCTGGCCAGTAACCAGGCGCGCCTGTGGTTTATCTGGCAGCTGGAACCCGAAAGCACCGCGTACCACATCAACAGCGGCCTGCGCCTGCTGGGCGCCCTCGACCAGCCGGCGCTGGAGCAGGCGTTCAACCGCGTGCTGGCCCGCCACGAAAGCCTGCGCACGCGCCTGGTGGACGATGGCCAGGGCCCGCAGCAACTGATCGACGCGCCGTGGACGTTCGAGCTGCCGGCCCGCCGCGTGCTACCGGCGGACGCCCGCGCCGAGGCCGGGCACCTGTTGCGCCAGCCGTTCGACCTGCAGCAAGGCCCGCTGCTGCGCGCAGAACTGCTGCAACTGGAGGAACAGGAGCACTGGCTGCTGCTGAGCATGCACCACATCGTCTCTGACGGTTGGTCGATGCAGGTGCTGATCGACGAGCTGACCCAGGCCTACGCGGCGCTGACGGCCGAGCGCGAGCCGCAGTGGCCGGCGTTGCCGCTGCAATACGCCGACTACGCCCTGTGGCAGCACCAGTGGCTGGCAGCGGGCGAGGGCCAGCGCCAGCTGGACTACTGGCGCACGCAGCTGGGCAACGAGCACCCGGTGCTGGAGTTGCCCGGCGACCACCCGCGCCCCGCGCGCGCCAGCCATCGGGGCGCGGTGTGGTCGTTCGAACTGGACGTGGCGCGCGCCGAACGCCTGCGCGAACAGGCGCGGCAACAGGGCGCCACGCCGTTCATGTGGTTGCTGGCCGCCTTCAAGACGCTGCTGTACCGCTACAGCGGCCAGGCCGACCTGCGTATCGGCGTGCCCCAGGCCAACCGCCAGCGCCTGGAGACCGAAGGCCTGATCGGCTTCTTCGTCAACACCCAGGTGCTGCGTAGCCAGCTCGACGGCCGCGCGCCGTTCACCCAGCTGCTGGCCCAGGTGCGCGACGTGACCCTGCAGGCCCAGGCCCACCCGGACCTGCCGTTCGACCAACTGGTGGAAGCCCTGCAACCGCCGCGCAGCCTCAGCCACAACCCGCTGTTCCAGGTGATGTTCAGCCACCTGCCGGCCACCCGCGGGCTGGAGCGCATCGGTCAGGCCGGACTGCAGATCGCGCCACTGCCCAGCCACGAGGAGACCCTGCAGTTCGACCTGCAGCTGTACACCCGCGACACCGCCGAGGGCGGCCTGCGTGGCGCGCTCAGCTATGCCCTGGACCTGTTCGAGGCCAGCAGTATCGAACGCCTGGGCGGCCATTGGCTGCAGCTGATCGACGCGCTGCTGGCCGACCCGGCGCTGCCGCTGGACAGCGTGCCGCTGCTGACCAATGCCGAGCGCGAGCAGATTGTTCATGGCTTCAACGCCACCGCCCGCAACTACAGCGCCACCGCGCTGCTGCCCGAGCTGCTGGTGCAGCAACGCCACGCCAGCGCCGACGCCATCGCCCTGGTGCACGGCGACCAGCGCCTGAGCTACGCCGAGCTGCACGCCCGCGCCAACCGCCTGGCCCACCGCCTGCAAGCCCAGGGCATCGGCAGTGACGACCTGGTGGGTATCGCCGCTCTGCGCTCAGTGGAACTGGTGGTGGGCCTGCTGGGCATCATCAAAGCCGGCGCCGCCTACCTGCCCATGGACCCCGAATACCCGCCCGAGCGCCTGGCCTACATGCTCGAAGACAGTGGCGTGAAACTGCTGCTGACCCAGCGCGCGTTGCTCGACAGCCTGCCGACGGTGGGCGGCGCCGAGCGCTGGTGCCTGGACGACGGCAGTGACGCCGCCTGGCCCGCCCATGAGCCGCTGCTGGACACCCAACCCGGCCAGTTGGCGTATTGCATCTACACCTCCGGTTCCACCGGCAAGCCCAAGGCCGCCGGCAACAGCCATGAGGCCCTGCACAACCGCCTGGTGTGGATGCAGCAGGCCTACCAGTTGACTGCCACCGACCGCGTGCTGCAGAAGACCCCGTTCAGCTTCGACGTGTCGGTGTGGGAGTTCTTCTGGCCGCTGATGACCGGCGCCACGCTGGTGATGGCCGACCCCGGCGCCCACCGCGACCCGGCGGCGCTGCAAGCGGTGATCGAGCGCGAGCAGGTCACCACCCTGCATTTCGTGCCGTCCATGCTGCAGCTGTTCAATGCCGCCGGCGCCCTGCGCGGCGGCTGCCCGAGCCTGGCGCGGATCATCTGCAGCGGCGAGGCGCTGTCCCACGACCTGCAGAGCCAGTGCCTGGCCGAGCACCCGGCGGCGCTGTACAACCTTTACGGGCCCACCGAGGCGGCCATCGACGTCACCCACTGGACCTGCCGCCTGGAGCCCGGCCAGTTCGCCGTGCCCATTGGCGAGCCCATCGCCAACACCGCCATTCACATTCTCGACGCCGAGCTGCAACCGGTGCCGGTGGGTGTCACCGGCGAGCTGTACATCGGCGGCATCAACCTGGCGCGCGGCTACCTGGGCCGCCCGGCGCTGACCGCCGAACGCTTCGTGCCCAACCCCTTCGGCGCCGGCCGCCTGTACCGCAGCGGCGACCTGGCGCGCTACCGCGACAGCGGCGTGATCGAGTACGCCGGGCGCATCGACCACCAGATCAAGGTGCGTGGCCTGCGCATCGAGCTGGGCGAAATCGAAGCCTGCCTGCTGGAACAGCCCGGCGTGCGCGAAGCCGTGGTCATCGACCGCGCCTCGCCCCAGGGCGTGCAACTGATCGGCTACCTGGTGGGCGAGGCGCTGGCCCTGGACGCCATCCGCGACGTGCTGCGCGCGCGGCTGCCGGACTACATGGTGCCGGCGCAGCTGATCGCGCTGGCGCAGATGCCGCTGTCGCCCAACGGCAAGCTGGAACGCCGGCTGTTGCCGGAACCGCACTGGCAGAGCCGCGCTTATGAAGCGCCGCAAGGGGCCACCGAAGTGCTGGTGGCCCAGGTGTGGGCCGAGGTGCTGGGCGTGGCCGAGGTGGGCCGTGGCGACGACTTCTTCGCCCTGGGCGGCCACTCGCTGCTGGCGATTCGCATGGTCTCGCGCCTGCGCCAGGCACTGAACCTGGAACTGGCGGTGCGGCAGGTCTTCGACACCCCGCAGCTGGCGGATTTCGCCCGCGCCCTGGGCGGCATCGCCAGCCCGTCGATTCGCCTGCAACGCCGCGAACGCCCGGTCTTGCTGCCGCTGTCCCACGCCCAGAGCCGCCTGTGGTTCCTGTGGCAGATGGAGCCGCGCAGCAGCGCCTACAACATACCCATGGCCCTGCGCCTGCGTGGCACACTGCACATCGAGCGCCTGCGCGAGGCCTTCGGGCAACTGGTGGGGCGCCACGAAACCCTGCGCACCACCTTCGCCACGGTCGATGGCCAGGCGGTGCAACGCATTCACCCCAGCATCGCCCTGGACATGCCGCAGATCGACCTCGGCGCCTTGCCCGCCGAGCAACGCCAGGCCCGCGCCCGCGAGCTGGCGCTGCACGAGGCCCGCGAGCCGTTCGACCTGCACAACGGCCCGCTGATTCGCGTGCAGCTGCTGCGCCTGGACGCAGAAGAACATCATCTGCTGCTGACCCTGCACCACAGCATCAGCGACGGCTGGTCGCTGACCGTGCTGGTGGACGAGCTGGCCAGCCTGTACCGCCAGGTGGCCCCGGCGCCGCTGCCGTTGCAGTACGCCGACTACGCCCTGTGGCAGCGCGACTGGCTGGCCGGCCCTGAAGGCAAGCGCCAGGTAGCCTACTGGCAACAGCAGTTGCAGGGCGCGCCAGCGGTGCTGGAGTTGCCCGGCGACTTCCCGCGCCCGGCTGAGCAAAGCTACCGCGGCGCCAACCTGCGCTGGCGCCTGCCGCGCGAGACCGGCCTGGCCCTGCGCGCGCTGAGCCAGGCGCAGCAGGCCACGCCGTTCATGACTGCCTTGGCGGTGTTCAACGTGCTGCTGTACCGCTACAGCGGCCAGGACGACCTGTGCCTGGGCGTGCCCATCGCCAACCGCCAGCGCGGCGAGACCGAAGGCCTGATCGGCTTCTTCGTCAACACCCAGGTGCTGCGCACGCGGCTCGACGCCGAGCAGCCGTTCGCGGCGCTGCTGCAACAGGTCAAGGCCACTGCGTTGCAGGCCCAGGCCCATCAGGATTTGCCGTTTGAGCAGCTGGTGGAGATTGTGCAGCCGGCCCGTTCGCTGAGCCACAACCCGCTGTTCCAGGTGCTGTTCAGCCACGAGCGGCACGCCCGCGAGCGCCGGGTGGAACTGGACGGCCTGAGCCTGGAAGCCATGGGTGGCGACAGCGCCACCGCGCAGTTCGACCTGTCGCTGTTCATGGATGAGAACGCCGACGACTCGCTGACCTTCAATTTCAACTACGCCACCGACCTGTTCAGCGCCGCCACGGTGCAGCGCCTGAGTGCGCATTTCACCCGCCTGCTGACGGCCGTGTTGCAGGCACCCGAGCTGCCGGTGGGGCAACTGCCGCTGCTGGACGCCGCTGAACAGCAGGCGCGCCTGGCGTCGGTCAACGACAGCGCGCGCCAGTACCCGGCCCTGCACTTCGAACACTGCGTGGCCGAGCAGGCCCGGCGCACGCCGCAGGCCGTGGCGGTCAGCGATGGCCGCCAGGCGCTGAGCTTCGCCGAGCTGGACGCCCGCGCCAACGCCCTGGCCGTGCGCCTGCAAGCGGCTGGCGTGGGCCCTGACGTGGCGGTGGCGGTGTGCCTGGAACGCACCAACGCCTTGCTGGTGGCACTGTTGGCGGTGTTCAAGGCCGGTGGCGCCTACGTGCCGCTGGACCCCGAATTCCCCGCCGAGCGCCTGGCGCACATGGTGGCGGACAGCGGCAGCCCGCTGCTGCTGACCCAGACCTCGTTACTGCCGTTGGCGGCGCAGCTGGGCCATGGCGGCGCGACCTGGAGCCTGGATACGCTGGCGCTGGAGCCGGTCGAGCAGGCGCCGCAGCACGCGGCGTTGCTGTCGAACCTGGCGTACGTGATCTACACCTCCGGCTCCACCGGCAAGCCCAAGGGCGTCGAAGTCAGCCGCGGCGGCCTGGTCAACTTCCTCCACAGCATGGCCGAAGCGCCGGGCCTGGCGGCCGGGCAGAAGATGCTGGCGCTGACCTCGCTGTCGTTCGATATCGCCGCGCTGGAGCTTTACCTGCCGCTGATCACCGGCGCCAGCGTGGTGCTGGTGGACCGCGACACCGCCCGCGACCCGCAACGGCTGATCGAGGTGATCGACGCCGAGCAGGTGGACGCGGTACAGGCAACGCCGTCGACCTGGCGGCTGCTCAGCGAGCAGCCGGCGTTCGCGCGCCTGCACGGCCGCACCCTGTTGTGCGGCGGCGAGGCGCTGCCGGCCGACCTGGCCGCGCGCCTGCTGGCGCTGCAAGGCCCGCTGTGGAACGTCTACGGCCCCACCGAAACCACCATCTGGTCGGCGCGCAACCTGCTCAGCGTCGGGCAGCCGCGCCCCGACCTGGGGCTGCCGCTGGCCAACACCACGCTCTACGTGCTCGACGCCGCCCTGGTGCCAGTGCCCGTGGGCGTGATCGGCGAGCTGTACATTGGTGGCGCTGGCCTGGCCCGGGGTTACCACGGCCGGCCGGAGCTGACCGCCGAACGCTTCGTGCCCGACCCGTTCGGCGCGCCGGGCCAGCGCCTGTACCGCACCGGCGACCTGGTGCGCTGGCGCGAGGGCGATGCCCTGGAATACGTCGGCCGCGCCGACCAGCAGGTAAAACTGCGCGGCTTCCGTATCGAGCTGGGCGAGATCGAAGCGCTGCTGCTGGCCCAGCCCGGCGTGCGCGAAGCCGCCGTGGTGGTGCGCGCCACCCCGCACGGCCAGCAACTGGTGGGCTACGCCGTGGCCGCCGACGCCGAGCCGCAAGCGCTGCGCGAGGCCCTGCGCGAACGCCTGCCCGAGTACATGGTGCCGGCGCAGATCGTGCTGCTGGAGCGCATGCCGCTGACCCCCAACCGCAAGCTCGACCGCCGCGCGCTGCCCGAGCCGGTGTGGCAGGCCCGCGCCTACCGCGCCCCGGCCAGCGCCACCGAGCAACAGCTGGCGGCCATCTGGGGCGAGCTGCTGGGCCTTGAGCAGGTGAGCCTAGACGACAACTTCTTCGACCTGGGCGGCGACTCCATCATCTCCATCCAGGTGGTCAGCCGCGCCCGCGACGCCGGCTTGCAGCTGACGCCCAAGGACCTGTTCCAGCACCAGCGCCTGGAGCAGCTGGCGGCCCAGGCCAGCCCGCTGCAAGCGGTGGCCGGGGTGACCGAGCAGGTACGCCATGTGCCCGGCACGCCGCTGCTGGCCGAGCACTTCCCGTTCACCGGCCTCGACCAGGCGCAACTGGACGCCCTGGACCTGGACCCGGCACGGGTGGAGGCCATCCTGCCGCTGTCGCCGATGCAGCAGGGCATGCTGTTCCACAGCGTCGAGGTGCAAGAGGCCGGGCTGTACGTCAACCAGCTGAACATTGGCATCCAGGGCCTGGACGCCGCGCGCTTCCGCCAGGCCTGGGCCGAGGTCAGCCAGGCCCACGACAGCCTGCGCAGCCTGTTCCTGTGGCAGGGCCTGGCCCAGCCGTTGCAGGTGGTGCTCACCGACGCGCCACTGCCGGTGCGCGAAGTGGACCTGCGCGGCCAGGCCGTGACCCCGGCGCTGATCGAGCAGCACGTGCTGGCCGAACGCGCCCAGTGCTTCGACTGGCAGCAGCCACCGCTGCAACGCCTGTTGTTGCTGCGCCTGGACGAATCCCATTACCGGCTGATCTGGACCTACCACCACATCGTGCTGGACGGCTGGAGCGTGTCGCTGCTGATCGGCCAGGTGCTGCGCCGCTACCTGGGCGGTGACAAGCCTGCGGTCAGCGGCCGTTACGGCGACTACATCGCCTGGCTGCAGGCCCAGGATGAAAGCGCTGCGCAAGCCTTCTGGCAGGCGCAGTTGCAGGTGCTGGAGCAGCCGACGCTGCTGGCCCAGGCCGTGGTCGACGCGCCGCAGGGCCGCGGCCATACCGCGCTGTATTCGCGCCTGGACAAGGCGCGCACCGAGCGCCTGCGCCAGTTCGCCCGCCAGCAGCGGGTGACCCTCAACACCCTGATCCAGGGCGCGTGGCTGCTGCTGTTGCAGCGCTATACCGGCCAGCGCACCGTGGCCTTCGGCGCCACCGTGTCGGGCCGCCCGGCCAGCCTGCCGGGGGCGGAAAACCTGCTGGGGCTGTTCATCAACACCTTGCCTATCGCCCAGACCCTGGCCCCGGAGCAGGCCCTGGGCGACTGGCTGCGCGCGCTGCAGGACTACAACCTGCGCGCCCGCGACTTCGAATACACGCCGCTGGGGCAGATTCAGCGCTGGTCCGGCCAGGCCGGGCAGGCGCTGTTCGACAGCATCATCGTGTTCGAGAACCAGCCGGTGGACCGCCTGCTGCGTGACTGGGACAACAGCGAGCTGCGCTTCGACGTGGGCCAGGGCTTTGGCGTGACCGACTTCGCCATGGACCTGATGGTGACCCTGGGCGAAGGCCTGGAAATCGAGTACATGTACCGCCGCGAGCAGTTCGCCGAGTCGGCGGTGTTGCGCCTGCGCGAGCACCTGGAAGGCCTGCTGGAGACCCTGCTTGAGGACGCGACGCGGCCGCTGGGCAGCATCGGCCTGCTGACCGCCAGCGAGCGTCTGGCGTTGGAAACGGCCAACCGCTTCGAGCCAGCCGCCACGGCGTTCGTGCACGAGCGCATCGACGCCTGGGCGGCGCACCAGCCCGAGCGCCCGGCGCTGGTGTGCGCAGGCCATGAACTGAGCTACCAACAGCTGGCGTCGCGCAGCCAGGTGCTGGCGCAGCACCTGCAACAGGCCGGCATCGGCGCCGAAGCGGTGGTGGGCATCGCCCTGCCGCGCTCGGTGGAGCTGCCGGTGGCGTTGCTGGCGGTGCTCAAGAGCGGCGCAGCCTACCTGCCGCTGGACATCGACTACCCGCCGGAGCGCCTGGCCTACCTGATGCGCGATTCGGGCATGCGCGTGCTGCTCACCGACCGCGCCACCCAGGGCCGCCTGCCGCTGCCTGAAGGGCTGGAATGCTGGGCACTCGAGGACCTGGCGGTGGACGGCGCCGGCCTGCCGCCGCTGCAACCGAAGCTGCACGCCGACAGCCTCGCGTACCTGATCTACACCTCTGGCTCCACCGGCCTGCCCAAAGGCGTGGCGGTGGCCCACGGGCCGCTGGCCATGCATTGCCAGGCGATCGGCGAGCGCTACCAGATGACCCCTGAAGACCGCGAGCTGCACTTCATGTCGTTCGCCTTCGACGGCGCCCACGAGCGCTGGCTCACGCCGCTCAGCCATGGCGGCTGCGTGGTGCTGCGTGACAACCAGCCGTGGAGCATCGAGCAGACCTGGCAGGCCTTGCATGAGCAGCGCATCAGCGTGGTGGCCTTCCCGCCGGCCTACTTGCAGCAACTGGCCGAGCAGGGCGCGCGCGAAGGCAACCCGCCGCCAGTGCGTATCTACTGCTTCGGCGGTGACGCGGTGCCCGAGGCCAGCCTGGCCCAGGTGCGCCGCCATTTGCGCCCGCAGCATGTAATCAACGGCTACGGCCCTACCGAGACCGTGGTCACCCCGCTGCTGTGGAAGGCGGCGCCCGAGACGCCGTGTGGCGCGGCCATCGCGCCCATCGGCGAGCGGGTCGGCGCGCGGACCACCTGGGTGCTGGACCCGGATCTGAACCCGGTGCCGGCCGGCACCAGCGGCGAACTGTATATCGGTGGCCAGGGCCTGGCCCGTGGTTACCACCAGCGCCCGGGCTTGAGCGCCGAGCGCTTCGTTGCCGACCCGTTCAGCCAGGAGGGCGGGCGCCTGTACCGCACCGGCGACCTGGTGCGCGCCCGCGCCGACGGTACCTACGATTACCTGGGGCGTATCGACCAGCAGGTGAAAATTCGCGGCTTCCGCATCGAGCTGGGCGAGATCGAGGCGCGCCTGCGCGCCGAGCCGCAGGTGCAGGCCGCGGTCGTGGTGGCCTTGGCAACCGCCGGCGGCAAGAAGCTGGTGGGCTACGTGGCCGCCGCACGCATCGACGGCCTGGCCGAGCGGCTGCTGGCCAGCCTGCACAGCCAGTTGCCCGAGTACATGGTGCCGGCGCAGATCCTGGTGCTCAGCCAGCTGCCGCTGAACGCCAACGGCAAGGTCGACCGCAAGGCGCTGCCCGAGCCGCAGTGGCAGGGTGGCGACTACGTAGCACCGCGCAACGAGCTGGAAGCCCAGTTGGCGGCCATCTGGGCGCAGGTGCTGGGTGTCGAGCAGGTGGGGGTGTTCGACAACTTCTTCGAGCTGGGCGGCGACTCCATCCTCAGCCTGCAACTGGTGTCCAAGGTGCGCAACAGCGAGGGCCTGGGCATCGAGATCAAGCTGCGCGACCTGATGCGCTACCAGACCATCGACGCCTTGCTGGCGCGCGGCGCCGACGATAGCGATGCCCCGCTGGTGGCGCTGGACAGCCAGCCCCAGGGCGCCGGCGAGCGCTTTGGCCTGTTGCCGATTCAGTCGTGGTTCTTCGAACAGCGCATGGCCGAGCCGCACCACTTCAACCAGGCGCTGATGCTGAGCATGGTCGCGCCGCTGGACGCCGTCGCGCTGGAGCAGGCGTTGCAGGCGCTGGTGCAGCACCACGATGCCCTGCGCCTGGGCTTCGAACAGGCCGGCGATGGCCAGTGGCAACAGCGTTATGCCGAGCATGACGCCAGCCAGGCGCTGCTGTGGGATGAACAACTGGCGTCTGCGGAGGCTATCGAAGCCTTGGCCAACCGCGCCCAGCGCAGCCTGGACCTGCAAGGCGGGCCGCTGCTGCGCGCGGTGCAAATGCACCTGCCCGACGGCACGGCGCGGCTGTTGCTGGTGATTCACCACATGGTGGTGGACGGCGTGTCCTGGCGCATCCTGCTGGACGATGTGCAGGCGCTGTACCAGGCGCAGGTCAGCGGCGTGCCGGCAAACCTGCCGGCGCGCACCAGCAGCTACCGCCTGTGGGTGGAGCGCTTGCAGGCCATGGCCGCCGACGAGCAGGGGCTGCCGTTCTGGCTGCAACTGCTGGACGACGCCCCGCGCGAGCTGCCACGCGACAACCCCCGCGGCCGCAACCTGGTGGGCGTGCGCGGCAACGCGCAGATGAACCTTGACCGCGAGCGCACCCAGGCGCTGCTCAAGCGTGTGCCGGGGGCGTTGCAGGCGCAGATCAACGACCTGTTGCTGACCGCCCTGGCCCGCGTGCTGTGCCGCTGGACCGGCGACAGTTCGGCGCTGATTCAGCTCGAAGGACACGGCCGCGAGGACCTGTTCGCCGACCTCGACCTGAGCCGCACCCAGGGCTGGTTCACCACCATGTACCCGGTGCACCTGAAACCCGGCACCGGCAGTGATTTCGCCGAGGCGGTTGGCCGTGTGCGCCGGCAGCTGCAGCGCATTCCCGACAAGGGCATCGGCTACGGCCTGCTGCGCCACGCCGGCAGCGCCCAGGCGCGCCAGCAGTTGCAGGCCATGGCGCAGCCGCGCATCACCTTCAACTACCTGGGGCAGTTCGACCAGACCTTCGAGGGCGGCCTGTTCACCCCGGCGCGCGAGTCCATGGGCGATGTCTACAGCCCGGTGGCGCAGTTGGCTAACTGGTTGGAAATCATCGGCCAGGTCTACGACGGCAGCCTCAGCCTGCGCTGCGTGTACAGCCGCAAGTGCTACCGCCCCGAGACCGTGCAGGGGCTGATGGACGCCCTGCGCGCAGAGCTTGAGCAACTGGTGGACAGCACCTTGGCGGTGGCCGCGCTATGAACCTTCTTTCGCATGGAAAACAGACAATGGCGTTGAACGCTGAACTGGCGGCCTTTCTCGACCTGGTGGACGAGGGCCGCGACGCCGGGCGCCCGGCAATGCACGAACAGACAGTGGCGCAGGCGCGCGCCGAATTCGAACGCTCTACCCAGGAGCTGGGCTGGCCGGTGGCGGGGCCGGTGACAGTCAGCGAGCACCGGTTCAGCGGCCGCGACGGCGCCCAGGTGCCGGCGCGGCTGTACATGCCCGCCGATGTGCCGGAACGACGGCAGCCGTGGCCGGTGCTGGTGTACTACCACGGTGGCGGTTACGTGGTGGGCAGCCTCGATTCCCATGACCAGGTGTGCCGCGAGTTCTGCTGGCGCACGCCGTGCGCGGTGCTGTCGGTGGGCTACCGGCTGGCGCCGGAGCAGCCGTTCCCGGCGGCGGTGAACGACGCCGAGGACGCGTTGGTGTGGTTGTGGGAGCAGGCGCCGGCCCTGGGCCTGGACCGCAACCGCGTAGCCCTGGCCGGCGACAGCGCCGGCGCCACCCTGGCCACGGTGGCGGCGATTGCGGCGGGGCAGGGCGGGTTGCCTGTGCAGCCGTGCCTGCAAATGCTGTTCTACCCGGTGACCGATGCGGCCGGCAGCACCACCTCGGCCGACCTGTTCGACCAGGGCTACCTGCTGGAGACGCCGACGTTGGCGTGGTTCTACGACCATTACCTGCCCGACGTGGAGCAACGCAGCGACTGGCGCGCCTCGCCGTTGCGCGCCGCGATCCCACCGGCCACCGCCCCGGCCTACATCGCCGTGGCCGGCTTCGACCCGCTGCTGGACGAAGGCCGCGCCTACGCCGCCCACCTGCGCGCCGCCGGCGTGCCGGTGACCCTGCACTGCCAGGCCGACCTGACCCACGACTTCCTGCGCATGGCCAGCATCACCCCGGCGGCGCTGCCCCTCTACGAAACCTTCACCGCCGTGCTCGCCCAGGCGCTCCACGCGAAAGCCTGACGCAGCCTTCGGCAGCTGCTACGCGAATCTGTAGCCGCTGCCGTAGCTGCGCAGGCGCGCGGCCTACGCGAAATCCTGCGTACACCGCCCCCTGTAGCAGCGGCCGCAGGCCGCGTCCTGGAGCAACGCAGGACCGCCGCCTGACGCAGCTGCTACATCCTGTGGGAGCTGGCTTGCCAGCGAGCTGTTGGGGCCATCAAAGCTCGCTGGCAAGCCAGCTCCCACAAAACAGCGTCCCCAGACGCCGCAATCACCCGCCAAAAAAAAACGCCAACCCCGCAAGGGGCTGGCGTTTTTTGTGCCGCAGGGGGCGCTTACCAGTTGTAGCTCAAGGTCGCGATCACGTTGCGGCGCGGGCCGTAGTAGCAGGCGGCGTAGTTGCTGCAGCTGGCCACGTATTCCTTGTCGAACAGGTTGCTGGCGTTGACCGCCACCTTGGTGCCGTCCAGTTTGCTCGACAGTTTGCCCAGGTCGTAGTGCACGGCGGCGTCGACGATGGTGAAGTTGCCGGTCTCGATGCGGTTGTACACCGCCGATGGCGAGGACACGCTGCTGCCCCACAGGTCGCCGGTGTAGCGCGCGCCCAGGCCGGCGCCGAGGCCGTCCATCAGGCCTTCGTGGAAGGTGTAGTCCAGCCACGCGGAGGCTTGCTGGCGTGGGGTGAACGGCAGTTCGTTGCCCTTGTCGGTGTACGACGAGGTGACATAACCGGTGCGGGTCACTTCGCTGTCGGTGTAGGTGTAGGACGCCAGCAGGTCGAGGTTCTTGCTCAGCACGGCCTTGCCTTCCAGTTCGAAGCCGCGGCTTTCGGCGGCGCCGATCTGGATGGTGTTGTTGATGTTGGTCGGGTCAGCCGTGGTCACGTTCTTCTGCTTGAGCTTGTACACCGAGGCGGTGATGTAGCTGTCCTGGCCCGGCGGCTGGTACTTGATGCCCAGCTCGTACTGCTCGCCCTCGGTGGGCTTGAAGATCGGCGTGGCGGCGCTGACCGCGGTGTTCAGCTGCGGGTCGAACGACTGCGAGTAGCTGAAGTAGGGCATCACGCCGTTGTCGAACAGGTAGGCCACGGCGTAGCGGTAGGTGCCCTTGTGGTTGTCCTGGTCGATGTAGCGGTTGGTGGCGTTGCTGCGGTCGGGACGGTAGTGGCTTTCCGAGTCAGCCCAGTCGAAGCGCCCGCCCAGGGTGAACAGCCAGTGGTCCAGCTTGATCTGGTCCTGGGCGTACACGCCGGTCTGCTTCTGTACCTGGTACATGTCGCGGGAGGTGTAGATGTTGGTGCGCGTGCCGCTGCTGTTGCCGCCGGCGTAGGGGTTGGTGGTGGTGTAGCTGCTGTTCACCACGTTGTTGTCCAGGGTGCTGCGGCGGTAGTCCAGGCCGGTGAGCAGGGTGTGCTCCAGCGCGCCGGTGTTGAATTTGCTTTCCAGCTGGTTATCGACGTTGAAGATCTGCAGGTTGCGCTTGATGTCCGAGGTCAGGCGCGACAGGTTCGGGCTGGTGGCTTCGTTGACGTAGCCGTTGCCGAACGCGGTGCGGTTCTCGATGTTGACCTGGCTGTAGCGCAGGTTCTGGCGGAAGGTGAAGACGTCGTTGAAGTGGTGCTCGAACAGGTAGCCCAGCTGCGAGCTTTCGCGGCGGAGTTTGTCGAAGTCGCTGTCACCCAGCAGGGTGTCGCTGGAGATCTTGCCGTACTGGGAGTGGTGCAGGGTGCCCGACTCCGGGTAGTACTGCTCGGTGCTGCCACCCCAGTCGCGCTGGTAGTTGGCCAGCACGGTCAGCGAGGTGTCGTCGTTGGGGCGCCAGGTGAACGCCGGGGCGATGAAGTTGCGGTTGTTCTGCACGTGGTCGACCTGGGTGCCGCTGTCCTTCACCAGGCCCGTCAGGCGGTAGCTGAACACGCCCTGGTCGTCGATGGGGCCGCCGAAGTCGAAGCCCAGCTGCTTGAGGTCATAGCTGCCGCCCTGCACCTGGATCTGGTGGTAGGGGGTGCTGGTGGGCATCTTGCTGGTCAGGTTGATCAGGCCGCCCGGGCGGCTCTGGCCGTAGAGCATAGACGCCGGGCCGCGCAGCACCTCTACGCTTTCCAGGCCGTAGGGTTCGGACATGCCGCCCTGGCCGCTCTCGCCGTAGGGCAGTTGCAGGCCGTCCTGGAACACGTAGGGCGAGAAGCCGCGGATGCGGAACTGTTCGCGGGTGTTGTTGGCGCCGGTGTATTCGCCGAACACGCCGGGGGTGTAGCGCACGGCGGAGCTGACGTCCTGCACGGCCTGCTCGTCCATCTGCTTGCGGGTGACCACCGAGATCGACTGCGGGGTCTCGCCAATGGGCGTGTCGGTCTTGGTCGCGGTGTTGGTGCGCTTGGCGACGATGCTGTATTCGGGGGTGTAGCCGCTGCCATCGCCGGCGGCGTTGATGTTGACGTTCTGCAGCAGCATGGCGTTGCCATCGGCAGTAGCGGCGCCCACGGTGATGGTGTTGCCGTTCACTTCGTAGCGCAGGCCGGTGCCGCGCAGCATCTGCTCCAGGGCCTGTTGTGGCTCCATGGTGCCGTCAACGCTGAGGCTGTTGCGGCCTTTGATCGAGTCGGCGCTGAACAGCACCTGCATGTTGGTCTGGGTGCCGAACTGCATCAACGCATTGGACAGCGGTTGCGCCGGGATGTGCACGGCTACCGGTGCCGCCAGGGCCTGGGCGCTGTACGCGGCCAGGGCCAGGCTTGCCGCCAACAGGGTCTTGGTGAAACCGGATCCTTGTGTTTCACGCCCTTTGTTGTGTCGAAACTCGAACATTATTAGCACTCGTTAAGGTTAGCTTATAAGAATCGTTTCCAATAAGACGAAACCCGCAAGCAAAACCAGAATGATTTTTTCACTTTTTTTTGCACTGCCGCCGATTGGCTGGCAACGGGCAGGACGGGCAGTAATCCACGCTGTCCAGGCGGTAGCGCAGGCAGCACACGCGGCGGGTGCTGGCGCTGGTTTCGTCATCGGGCACGGCGAAGCGCACGGGTTCGAACAGCGGGTTGCTGCAGCCGTTCGGCCACTGTTTGGCGCTGAGCAGCTCACGCCCCGGCGCCGCGCGTGCGGCGCCGCCCAGCGGGTGGCGGGCGACCACGCCCACGGCCCAGGCCACGCGCACCCCGGCGTTGCTCCACAGCACGCGCGGCGACAGGCCGCTGAACTGGGCGAGGGTGGCGCACAGCGGCGCCAGGTGCTCGAACACCAGTGGCGCGAAGCGCTCGAACGCCGAGCGCGGCTGGCGCACCTGGCCGTCGTCGCTGAGCTCGACCCGCTGCGGGTTGCCTTCGGCATCCAGGTGCAGGCGGGTGTGGTCGAGGCCTAGGGGCAACTGGCGGTCCTGCAGCAGGTCGAGGATGACCACTGGTGGCACCAGCACCGAGAAGTACCATTGCGTCCACAGCGACACCAGCGCCTTGGTGTCGCCGCCGGGGTAGCGCTGGGCGAAGGCTGCCAGCGGCGGCTGGTAGCGCTGCGGGTCGAGCAGGTCGCTGAGGACGATTCCAGGCGCGGCGCCGTCGGCCAGCGCCAGCGACTCGCCGACCCCGGCCAGTGGCCCGGGAAAGGCGCTGGCGAAGGCGGCGATCATGCGCCACCCCGGCGGCGGATCATCAGCCACATGAAGTACGGCCCACCAACAAAGGTGGCCAGCAGCCCGGCCGGGATCTGCCAGGGGAAGATCAGCGTGCGGCCCAGCCAGTCGGCCACCACCATCAGCAGCGCCCCCAGCAGCGCTGCGCCGTACAGCTGCACCAGCGCCCGGCGCAGGCCCAGCAGGCGCGCCATGTGCGGCGCCATCAGGCCGACGAAGCTCAGCGGGCCGACCACCAGGGTGGCAGCGCCGGTCAGCAACGCGGTCAGGGTCAGCAGCGCCAGGCGGCTGCGGCCCAGGTTCAGGCCGAGCATGCTGGCGGTGCTGGGGCCCAGGGCCAGCAAGTCGAGCCAGCGGCGGATCAGCGGCGCCAGGGCCAGGCCGACCAGCGCTACGGCGCAGGCGACCACTGCCTGGGGCGCACTGACCCGGTAGGTGGAGCCGGCCATCCAGCTGAGCAGGGTGCCCAGGCGCGGGTCACCGCTGACCAGGATGATGCTGGAGAACGCCCCGGAGATGGTCGCCAGGGCGATGCCGGTGAGCAGCAGCCGCTCGGGTGAAAAGCCATGCCGCCAGCCGAACGACAACAGAATCAGCAGGGTGACCAGCGCGCCGGCGCTGGCGGTCAGCAGGATGACGCCGGGGTTGAGCGGCAGGTTGGCGAGGAACACCAGGATCACCCCCAGGGCGGCGCCGGAGCTGACCCCCAGCACTTCGGGGCTGGCCATGGCGTTGCCGGTGGTGCGCTGGATCATGGTGCCGGCCATGGCCAGCATGGCGCCGGCGGCCATGGCGGCGAACAGCCGAGGGGCGCGCCAGGGCAGCAGTTGCAGGGTTTCACTGACGCTGCTGAAGGCCCAGCCACTGGGGCCGGGGGCCAGGGTCAGGGCCAACGCCAGGCACACCACCAGGGCCACGGCGCTCACCGCGAGGATGCGTGCCGGGTGGCGCGGTTTGGGCTGCTGGGCATCGGGCGTGCTGCGCGGCGGGTGCAGGCTGCGGCGCATCTGCGGCAGCAGCCACAACAGCAACGGCGCGCCCAGCAGCGCGGTGGCCGTGCCAGTGGGCAGCAGCGGGGCGAAGTTCTGGATGACCTGGTCGGCCAGCCACAGCAGCAGCGCGCCGAACAGCGGCGCGCACCATAGCTGCTGGTGCAGCCGGCGGGCACCGAGCAGCCGCGCCAGGGCCGGCGCGGCCAGGCCGACGAAGGCGACCATGCCGATGTGGCTGACCACCGTGGTGCTGAGGAATACCGCCAGGGCCAGGCCCAGGGTGCGGCTCCAGGACAGCGACAGGCCCAGGCTGCGCGCGCTTTCGTCGGACAGTTGCAGCACGTCCAGCGGCCGCACCAACAGCAGCGCGGCGAGCATGCCGGGGATCAGGCTGAAGGTCAGGTCGCGGGTCAGGCCCCAACCGTTCTGGGCCAGGTTGCCGGTCTGCCAGACGAACAGCTCGCCCAGGTATTCGTGGTTGAACAGCACCATGATCGAACCCAGGGCGCCGCAGTACAGGCCAATAATCAGGCCCGCCAGCACCACCGCCAGCGGCGCCAGCGCCTGGCGCCAGGCCAGGGCGAACACCAGCAGCATGGCCAGGCCGCCGCCGGCGCTGGTCAGCAGGGTGCGGCCCTGGTCGAGCAGACCGGGGGCGAACAGCAGGCCCACCACCAGCATCAGGTTGGCGCCAGCGGAAATGCCCAGGGTGGATGCGTCGGCCAGCGGGTTGCGCAAAATGCTTTGCAGCAGCGCGCCACTCAGGCCCAGGGCCGCGCCGGCCAGCAGGCTCACGGCCAGCCGCGGCAGCCAGGCGTGGTGCACCAGCAGCTGCGCGGTGTCGCTGGCGCTGGGGTGCACGGCGGCGCTCCACCACAGGCCGGGCGGCAGGTGGCGCAGCAGGCCGTGCAGGCTCAGGGCCACGGCGGCCAGCGCCAGCAAGCCGACCACCAGCAGCCAGCGCCGCTGCTGCGGGTTGCGGGTCTTGGTGGCGGCGTAATCGAGGGCGGAACTAGCCATGGGCGTACTCCGGGTCGGCGGGCAGGTGTTCCACCAGCAGCTCGGCGAAGCGCGCCGCAGTCTGCGTGCCGCCAAATACGTAGGTCGGCGGGATGGCGCTCAGGCGTCCTTCGCGCACGAAGGGCAGCACGTTCCACAGGGTGCTGGCACTCAGGGTCTTGAGCGAGCGCTGGCTGGCCTTGCCGAAGTTCAGGTAGAGCATGCGCGCCTCGGGGCGTTCCACCAGTTGTTCCAGCGGCACCAGGGCGAAGCCGGCCGGGCCCAGTTCGCCGTCCCAGGCGTTCACCAGGCCGACCCGCGCCAGGGCGTCGCCCAGCAGGCTATTGTGGCCCCACAGGCGCACGTGGCTGCCGCCCTGGTCGATGTCCGCGAGGTAAATCGGCCGGTGCTGTTGACTGAGGATGCGTGCGCGGGCAGCGTCCAGGCGGGCGCCGAGGCTGGCCACCAGGGCCTGGGCCTCGGGCTGGCAATGCAGCCACTCGCCCACTTCGCTGATGGCCGCCAGGCCACGGGGGATGGGCGCAAGGGTGGTAGGCACGTCCAGCACCCGCACTGGGGCAATGGCGGCGTACTGCGCCTGGGCCATCTGCTGCACGGGGCTGAGCAGGATCAGGTCGGGCTTGAGCCGCGCCAGCAGTTCCAGGCTCGGCTCCCACGACGCGCCCAGGTCCAGCACGCCGGCCGGCAGCGGCGGCTGCGGCACGCGGGCGCGGTACATGTCCAGGCTGGGAATGGCCAGCGGAGAAACGCCAAGGCCGAGCATGATCTCGGCCAGTTGCCAGTCCAGCGGGGCTACCCGCCGGGCCTGGGGTTGAGCGTGGAGCAGCGGGCTTGCCGCCAGTGCCGCCACGCCCATCAGTTGCAGGAATGAGCGCCTGTGCATGATCGCGTTGTCAGGCCTCCACGGGGTGTTGCTGGCGGGTGTCTTCGTAGATGCGCCCCGGTTCCATGCGCACCAGGCGGTCGGCGATATGGAAGTAACGGTCGTCGTGGGAAATGACGATGATGGTCTTGCCCAGGCGTTGCAGGTCCGGCAGCAGCTCGGTGTAGAAAATGCGCCGGAAGGCCGGGTCCTGGTCGGCGGCCCATTCGTCGAACACCAGCACCGGGCGGTGGTCCAGCCACGCCTGCACCAGGGCCAGGCGTTTGCGCTGGCCGGTGGACAGGTCGGTGGTGGTGAAGTTGCCGTCCTGGATGCTGACCTTGTGGCTGATTTCCAGGCGGTCGAGGTACTGGTGGGCCTCGTCGGGCAGCTTTTCGTCGGGGCCCATCAGGTCGTCGAACAGGAAGTAGTCGGCGAAGATGGTGGTGAACAGCTGGCGGTAGTCGTCGCGGTTCTCCACGCCCACTTCCTTGCCGTCCAGCAGGATGCTGCCCTGCTGCGGCGCGTACAGCCCCAGCAGCACCTTGATCAGGGTGGTCTTGCCGGCGCCGTTCTCGCCGGCGATGAACATGATCTCGCCAGCGTTCAGGCGCAGGTTCACCGGGCCCAGGGTAAAGGGAGTCACGCCTTCTACGCTGGGGAAGGTGTAGCGCGCGTCACGCAGCTCGATGCTTTGCAGCGGCGTGGCCGGTTTTACCGTGCCTTCCAGCAGCAGGTGCGGTTCGGGCGAGGCGAACTGTGCAGACAGCTCGGCGATGCGGCGGAACGATACCTGCGCACGGCTGACGATGGGCAGGTTGCCGATCAGGTGTTCCAGCGGGCCCTTCATGAACAACAGCACCAGGATGAAGCCGCTGAGGGTGGCCTTGTCGGTGTTGGGGTAGAGGCTCTGGTACACCAGCACCACGCCGATGACGATGAAGAACAGCGTCGAGCCGAAGGTCTTGGCCACCACGAACAGCTTGATCGAGCGCAGCTGGATGTCGCAGATCTTCTCCACGGTCTTCTGCAGGTGGTCGCGGTACACGCGGAAGCGGCGCGGGCGGTGGATGCGCAGTTCCTTGGCGCCTTCGGAGATGGCGCGGTAATGCTTCTGCAGGTCATCCTCGGCCTCGCGGGCCTCGAAGAAGCCGCGGATGCCTTTCAGGCGCGCGAAGTACTGGGCGGTGGTGCCCAGCAGGATCGCCACCACGGTGCAGACGAACATCGGGAACGACAGGTGTGCCAGGTAGCCCATGCAGCCCAGGGTCACGGTCAGCGACACGGCCAGGGGCGAGAAGGCGAAGGCGAAGTCGCTGATGACGTCGACGTCGTGGGTGAGTACCGGGATCAGCCGGTGCGACTTGTAGCGCTCGATCTGCTCGATGGGCGCGGAGAGGATCTTGCTGCCCAGGTCCTTGCGCAGCTTGGCGATCACGTGCTGGCCGACGTGGTTGGTGCCGATGTCGGAGAAGATCGAGCCCAGCAGCGCCAGGCTGCACAGGCCGCCGAACGCCAGCAGCAGGGTGCCGGCGGCGGGGCCGTCGGCGTGCAGGCTCTGGTTGATGGTGGCCAGCAGCGCGGTGATGCTCAGGCCGCCCATGATGCCCAGGGTGATGGACACCGCCAGGATGGGCCAGAACGGCTTGAGCAGGCTGAACAGTTCGGAGAGCGTACCTTTGGGGGGCTTGGGCTGCGTCATTGGGCTGTCGTCACAAATGGGATTCATATCCAGATAGGACGCACGAGCGGGGTAAAACCTTAAAAATTAATTTCTTGGCGGCGTTGGGGGATATCGCGAATGAGTGCCGTTTAAATTTTCCCACAGGCTTCTCGTCACCACTTGGGTAAGCGTTCCGACAGGGGACGCCGTTCCTGGGCGATACGCCTGGCGCCGCCCTTGGGGCCGCCACGGGTGTTCGTGCCAATCGACTAATGGATCGAAAGGTATTGGCGAGATGACTCAAACAGTAACTACAAGCACGCCGCTGGATGTGCTGGGCATCGGCTTCGGGCCTTCCAACCTCGCGCTGGCCATCGCCCTGGAAGAGCTGGGCGTGAAGCGCGGCCGGCACCTGGACGCGCTGTTCCTCGACCGCCAGCAGGACTACCGCTGGCACGGCAACACCCTGGTGGCGCAGAGCGAGCTGCAGATCTCGTTCCTCAAGGACCTGGTGACCCTGCGCAACCCCACCAGCCCCTTCAGTTTCGTCAACTACCTGCATCAGCACGGGCGCCTGGTGGACTTCATCAACCTGGGCACCTTCTACCCCTGCCGCATGGAGTACAACGACTACCTGCGCTGGGTGGCCGGGCACTTCACCGAGCAGTCCGCCTACGGCGAGAACGTGCTGGCGGTGGAGCCGGTGCACAGCGGCAACAGCATCGAGCAACTGCGGGTGATTTCCCAGGACAGCCAGGGCCGCGAACAGGTGCGCCACACCCGCTCGGTGGTGCTGAGCACCGGCGGCACGCCGCGCATTCCCGAGGTTTTCAGGGCCCTTAAGGGCGACGCCCGGGTGTTCCACCACTCGCGCTACCTGGAGCGCATGAACGAGCAGCCCTGCGCCAACGGCCAGCCCATGCGCATTGCCGTGATCGGCGGCGGGCAGAGCGCTGCCGAGGCGTTCATCGACCTCAACGACAGCTTCCCCAGCGCCCAGGTCGACATGGTGCTGCGCGCCGCCGTGCTGAAGCCGGCCGACGACAGCCCGTTCGTCAACGAGATCTTCTCGCCGCAGTACACCGACCTGGTGTTCAACCAGCCGGAGCTGGAGCGCGAGCGCCTGATCAACGAGTACCACAACACCAACTATTCGGTGGTGGACCTGAACCTGGTGGAGCGCATCTACTCGATCTTCTACCGCCAGAAGGTCTCCGGCCAGCCGCGCCACGGCTTCCTGTGCCGGCGCTCGATCGAGTCGGCCAAGGCCGATGCCAACGGTATCGAGCTGGTGCTGCGCGACCTGGCCACCGGCGACACCGAGGTGCACCGCTACGACGCGATCATCCTGGCCACCGGCTACGAGCGCATCTCGCACCAGCAGATCCTCGCGCCGCTGGCCGAGTACCTCGATGAATACCAGGTGAACCGCGAGTACCGTGTGCAGGCCGACCCGCGCCTGAAGGCGCCGGTGTTCATCCAGGGCTTCAGCCAGTCCAGCCATGGCCTGAGCGATACGCTGCTGTCGATTCTGCCGATTCGCGCGGAGGAGGTGGCGACGGCGCTGCATGAGAATCTCAAGTCGGCGTTCGATGGCGCTCCGGTTCGCGAGCCGACGCGCCAGACCGCGTAGCAGTGCTGGTGTGGGAGCTGGCTTGCCAGCGAGCTTTTAATAGCTCGCTGGCAAGCCAGCTCCCACTGGTGGCCATGAAGGCTGCCTGTCAGGAGCGTTTAACCAAGGAGCTTCAGTGTCTGATCGAACCCGATATGTGTGTGCAATAACCACGTGGTTGGCCATGCTGGGCGCAGGAACGGCCCAGGCGGATGCAACGGCAGGGCAGCGCGGGACGCTGCTGGAGGTGAAGGAGGTGGCGCGCTACAGCGCCGCGCAGATCAACCAGGCAACGGAAAGCCAAAGGACGTTCGTCGACAAGGTCGACTGCGGTGTGAAAGTGGTAGCGGTGCAATACCGCACCATCGGCGTCAAGGGCGAACCCGCCGACGCCTCCGCCGCGCTGGTGGTGCCCGACGGCGCCGCCTGCCAGCAACCAGCGCCCCTGCTGGGCTGGGCCCGCGGTACCGAAACCGATCGTCATCGCCAACAGGCGCAACTGGCCGCCGCTTCCGCCGGTTACCCTCTTAATTCCGTCTACGCCGCCCGTGGCTACGTGGTCATCGCCAGCGATTACCTGGGGCTGGGCAACTCCCACTATCCCTTCCACCCCTACCTGCACGCCGACTCAGAGGCCAGCACCATGGTCGACGCCTTGCGCGCGGCGCGTCTGGCGGGGGCGCAACTGGGCGTGAGTTTCTCTGGCAAGGTAATGCTCGGCGGCTACTCCCAAGGCGGCCACGTGACCATGGCCACCCAGCGCGCCATCGAGCGCGACCACCTGGGCGAATTCAACCTGGTGGCCAGCGCGCCGATGTCCGGCGCCTATGACCTGCCGCACACCTTCCGCGAGTCGTGGAACGGCGTCACCAGTGCCGGGCCCAATCAGCTGTCGCCGTACCTGCTGGCCTATACGGTGCTGGGCATGCAGCGGGTGTACGGCAACCTCTATGGTCAGCCCGAGGAGGTGTTCAAGGCGCCTTATGCCCAGGCGGTGCAGGGTGCGTTTCCCGGGCCGCTGGGGCTGCGCGCGCTGATCGGCCAGGCGCCGTTCAACCAGGTGCGCTCCATTGACGATGTGCGCCAGCCGGCGTTCGCCAAGGCCTTTGTCGAGCAGCCGAACACGCCGTTCCAGCAGGACCTGGCGCGCAACAGCACGCTGGACTGGACCCCGCGTACGCCGATGATGCTGTGCGGTACCGACCGCGACGGCGTGGTGCCGTTCGACAACGCTGCCCGGGCCCAGGCGGCGTTTGCCGGGCGCGGCGTGCAGGTGCCGGTGGTGAATGTGGACGAGGCAGTGCCGGCCAAGGCCACTGGGGCCCAGGCGCATATGATCTGGGCGTCGCTGGCCTGCTACAGCGCCATGCGCAAGATGCTCTTCGACCCGGCGCGCTGGGGCAGCGCGCTGTCGCTGGCCAGGGGCGCGGCCTTCAGCCTGCCATACCCGCTACAGTGGCCGGCGAGTCGAGGTAGCTGATAAGCGAACCGTCGCCGGGGTGGCGCATCACGCCCATGGGAATGCCGTAGATGCGCTCCAGGGTCTCGCTCTGCATCAGCTCGGCGGGGCTGCCCTGGGCCAGCAGGCGGCCGCTGTGCAGGGCCAGCAGGTGGTCGCAGTAGCGCGCGGCCATGTTGACGTCGTGCAGCACCACCAGCACGCCCAGGCCCAGCTGGCGGCTGAGGTCGTGCACCAGTGACAGCACTTCCACCTGGTGGGCGATGTCCAGCGCCGAGGTGGGTTCGTCCAGCAGCAGGAAGCGGCTGTTCTGCGCCAGCAGCATCGCCAGCCATACGCGCTGGCGTTCGCCGCCGGACAGCAGGTCCACCTGGCGTTCGGCAAAGGCGCTGATGTGGGTCAGCACCAGCGCCCGCTCCACCGCCGCGCGGTCTTCATCGCTGAAGCGCCCCAGGGCGCCGTGCCACGGGTAGCGGCCAAAGCCCACCAGCTCGCGCACCGTGAGGTTGTCGGCGGCCGGCAGTTGCTGCGGCAGGTAGGCCACCTGCTGGGCGAAATCACGGTTGCCCCAGGCCGGCAGCGGCTTGCCGTCCAGCACAATCTCACCGCTGGCGGGCACCTGCTGGCGCGCCAGCAGCTTGATCAGCGTCGACTTGCCCGAACCGTTGTGGCCGATCAGGCCGATCATCTTGCCGTGGGGAATCTGCAGGTCCAGCGGTTGCAGCAAGGTGCGGCCAGGGACTTTGAAGCTGACGGAGCGCAATTCGAACATGAGGCTTCCACGATCGCTTGAAAAGGGCAGGGCACGACAGTAGTAAATTTGCTAATGCTTATCAATTGAATATTCCGTAGCAGCTGCCAAAGGCTGCGTCCCGCCCCATCACGGTCTGCCTGGGGAGCGCGTTGGGGCCGGACGCGGCCTAGGGGCCGCTGCTACGGGGCGGGGTTTGCGGGAAGATGGCGCGCATGCCGCGGCATTTGGGGTAGTCGCTGCAGCCCCAGAAGTTGCCGCCGGCGTTGCGGCCGGTGCGCGCCACCCGGATCACCATGGGTTTGCGGCAATGGGGGCAGGCGGGCGCCTTGGGTTGCGGCTCGACCATGGGGGGCGGCACTGGGGCAGCGGCAGGTTTGGGTGGCTGCACTGTCTGTTTCTGCGCCGCGGCAATCCAGCGCCGCAGCTGGCGGCCGTCGACCAGCTTGAGGTTGCGGCCGCTGGCAAACTCGCGGGCAGGCTCGGTGAAGCGGCCGCTGGTAATCACGAAACCGCCCACCGCGCCTTCCGCGGCCATCGCCCCGTACAGTTCGCGCACCACCGGCACGCCCACCTGCAGCGCCCGCCAGTGCTTGCACTGCACCAGGTATTTCTCGCCCTCCTTGCGGGCGATCAGGTCCACACCACCATCGGGCCCGGCCCCGCCGCGTTCCTCGATGCTGAAGCCCTGGCGGCGCAACGCCTCGCCCACCAGCAGTTCGAATTCCTGCCAGGTGAAGTCGTTCACCGCATGGCCGGTGTTCAACAGCTCGCGGCGTTTGCGACGGCCGAGGACCGAGGTGATGGCGCCGATGACGAAGATGAGTGGCAGCAGGAATTGGCCGAAGGTCGCCAGGGTTCTGAACAGGCTTTGGGTCATCACCGATTGCAGTTGCGCTGGGTCGCTGACCACCGCGATGGGCGCCGTGGCCACGCCGTGCAGGTACACGCCGGAGGCCACCGCCAGGATCAGGCTGGACCACCAGGGGAGCTTGCTGGCGAGGAAGATGAGGTCGTCGAAGGTGGAGGTTTTCTTGGCCATGTCCGTGGTCTGTTGGGGTGGGTGGTGTAGCCGCTGCCGCAGCCTGGCGGCAGCGGCTACGGGCGTCAAGTCGGTTTATCTCGGGTGGAGGTAGGGAAGCGTCCTACAGGGAAACCGGAAGTGGGTGGATATCGCGGAGTGGGGCGTGCGGGATAGGCTTTCCCTGCGGTCAAAGTGGCGGCGTTTAGCAACCAGGGTTTCCCCCGACCGCAATTCTGGATAGGGCAGATGTAACCCAAGGCATGGAAGGAACCACCTATGGTTAAGTACGGTAATTCCTGGGCTAGTTTTAATGAACAGCTGGACTACCTGGCCGAAAGGGGAATGATCATCACAGACAAAGCTGTGGCGGTGAGCTGGCTAAGCCGGGTAGGTTATTTTCGGTTGAGCGGGTACTGGTACGCATTACGCGACCACCGGGTTCATCAGCTTTCGTTCGAAGGGAAGGCCACGGCCACTGGCACGCCGGTGGACATCGATGTTTTCAGGCCGGGTGCCACTTTTCAGGATGCTGTTGATCTTTATGTTTTCGACAAGCAGTTGCGCCTATTGGCCTTGGATGCCCTGGAGCGCATTGAAATAGCGTTGAGGGTTGATATTGGTCATTACCTTGGCGGGCTTCATCCCTTCGCGCACACAAAGCCTGATCTTCTCCATCGGGAGTTCAGCGGCAGGATCAATCCCAGGACTGGAGCTAGCAGGCATCAGGATTGGATGCTACGCCATGAGCAATTGGTAAGTCGCTCGCGAGAGGACTTCATTCTCGCCTGCAAAGCCAGGTATGGATCGCAGCTACCGCTTTGGATAGCAGCAGAAGCTTGGGACTTTGGAACGATGTCCACGCTGTACGACGGTATGAGGGCATGCGACCAAGACGCGATCTCGTCCAAATACGGGATTTCAAACGGTCGGATCTTCGCTTCGTGGTTACGTAGTTTGAATTATCTACGCAACGTTTGTGCGCATCATAGCCGGTTGTGGAATCGAAATATTGTTGACCAGCCAAAGCTTCCCAAGGCGGCCGAGGTGCCATGGGTCACTCATTTTCTTGGGAAAGGGCATGCCTTGGCGCGGTGTTATTTGTTGCTGTGTGTCACTCGTCATTTGATTCAGGTGATATATCCGCGATCCAGTTGGCCGCAGCGAATGAAGCAGCAGTTGCAGGCGTTCCCACAGAGCCAAAGTATCGGTTCGAGAGAGGCGCGCATGGGGCTTCACGAGGGGTGGGAAGCATCGTGGTAAAAATGCCAGCCATTAAAAAACCCCTCAGCAGCAGCATCACGAAGTGACGTTGCCGAGAGGGGCCGTGTTGGATCTGATGGTAGAGGTCAACATGAACGAGGTCAATCTGCCCGCCCGGGGCAGTGTGTAACAAAAAGCCCCGGCTCTTGCGAGACCGGGGCTTTTTCATTCCTGGTACGGGCATCAAGTTGACAAGGTTGGTCTATCTGATGCGGTGGTAGGGAAGCGTCCTACAGCAAAACCGGAAGTGGGTGGATATCGCGGAGTGGGGCGTGCGGGATAGGCTTTCCCTGCCATGAAAATGGCCGGGTTTAGCGACCTGAATACCAGCAGAGCGTTATACGTGGCGGGTAATTATGCCTGCCGATCTAGCCCTGTACCGATGTCGGCAAAAGCTGCATCGGTTGCAAATGGAACAAGCATATGGAAATTGAAGTTGGTACCTCGTCTTGCCTTACCCCCACCGTTTTCCACCGCAACGAACGAATCCTCCGCATCCTGCTGATCAACGACCGTGCCTGGCTATGTGCCCAAGACATGGGCCGGCTAATGGGCATTGGGCTGGTCGACCATCGTCTTGCCAAGCTGGACGCCGACCAGCAGTGCACGCTTACCCTGATGAGTGGCGGGCATGCGCGGGAGCGGGTGATGGTCAGTGACTGCGGGGCGTTTGCGTGTTGGTATATCACCTGATTCCAGAGAACCGAGCGTTGCGGCGGTGGTTGAGTTGTGAGGTGTTGCCGTCGTTGCGGTCGAGCGCTCGTTAACCGCATACGCACCTTGTAACTATTGCCGCCAGGTCTACTCCACTCCAGCACGGCGTGGCGGGCGGCAGCTAAATCCCGAAAGCCGTTCGGGGGAATCCGGATTCGGCAGGCAATCCGAACGATGCAAAGGTGCACCCCGGCAGTGCTGGCTTGGTATCAATCAAGTCAGCTACCGAATTGATCCAATTCGAGCGTGGGGCGATCTTCTGCATCAGAAACCAGATGATGCAGACCAGACCATACAGCCGCGTCAACGCATTTCGATCCAGATTCAGCGCAGTGAAATAGGACTCGCTGGGAACTGCGGACAGCGGATTGGGAGAGACCTGGTTCCAGATACGAGTGTGATGGGCGCAGCGGTTTCTGAGCAGGTTTATCTCTTGCAGCCAACGCGCGAAGATTCGCGCGTCGCTGAGACCAAACCGTTCCAGGATCTGGTTTTGGTACGTGCCCTTCAGTATTTCGAAATAGCGAGAAAGCGCGCCGAAGTCCCAGGCTTCTACGGCGACCCAAAATGGGATTGGGCGCCCCGATCGACGATGCCACTCGATCGAGTCTTCCGTGCTGCGCTTTAGCAATACCTGTTGGTGAGTCGACCATTCGATCCATTTGTTCCTGACTTTGCCGCGCGATATGAAGTCATTGGCATGCTTGGGCTGGATGAATGTGGCATCGGTATAGGCCATGGGGTGGTGATAGCCCACTACATGAGCGATCACCGTTCTTAAATTGACTTCCAGGCGCTCGATAGCATCCAGCATGTGCAGTCTAAGATGCTTGTCGAATCGATAAAGGGAAACCGCATCCTCAAACGTTGTGCCCGTTGCGAATAGATTCTTGCGTAGCGGCTTGCCGGAAGCAGGGCATGATTTTGCCAGGCCCGTTCCAGCATCTCTGTCGAATTCGCGTGCCGGATACCAGTAACCGCTTAGGCGGTAGTAGCCTAACTGGGCGAGTTTTCGCTCTGCGCGGGCCGGGTCAGCCACGAGCATATTGCGCTCGGTAAGGAGGGTGACGAGGTCTGGATAGCTCCGGAAAGGTTTTGGAGTCAACAACTTCCATGTCTCCAGAAATAAGAAGGCCCGAACGTAATGCCGGACTAAGCCAGCACCAGAGGATCGGGCGCGATTGAAGAGAATAGTGCCGCCAGCCCCATTTTCCGTCAAGGAAAACTGGGTTACGAAAGATGACTGGCATTGGCTGACCTCAATGGTCAGAAAACACGAAAAAGCCCCGGCTCTTGCGAGACCGGGGCTTCTTGAATGGCCGTAACGCGCTTACACGTTAAAGCGGAAGTGCATCACATCGCCGTCCTTGACGATGTATTCCTTGCCTTCCAGGCGCCATTTGCCGGCTTCCTTGGTGCCCGCTTCACCGTTGTACTGGATGAAGTCGTTGTAGGCGATCACTTCGGCGCGGATGAAGCCTTTTTCGAAGTCGGTGTGGATCACGCCAGCGGCCTGTGGCGCGGTGGCGCCGACCTTGACGGTCCAGGCGCGGACTTCCTCGACGCCGGCGGTGAAGTAGGTCTGCAGGTTCAGCAGTTCGTAGCCGGCGCGGATCACGCGGTTCAGGCCAGGCTCTTCCAGGCCCAGGGCCTCGAGGAACATGTCCTTCTCTTCGCCGTCGTCCAGCTCGGCGATTTCGGCTTCGATCTTGTTGCACACCGGCACCACGATGGCGCCTTCTTCTTCGGCGATGGCGCGGACCACGTCCAGGTGCGGGTTGCCTTCGAAGCCGTCTTCGGCGACGTTGGCGATGTACATGACCGGCTTCGAGGTCAGCAGGTGGAAGCCGCGGATGACCGCCTTCTCGTCAACACCCATGTTCTTCATCAGGCTGCGCGCAGGCTTGCCGTCGGTGAAGTGGGCGATCAGTTGCTCCAGCAGGCCTTTCTGGACCACGGCGTCCTTGTCACCACCCTTGGCGTTGCGCGCAACCTTCTGCAGTTGCTTCTCGCAGCTGTCCAGGTCGGCGAAGATCAGTTCCAGGTCGATGATCTCGATGTCGCGCTTGGGGTCGACGCTGTTGGAGACGTGAATCACGTTCTCGTCTTCGAAGCAGCGGACCACGTGGGCGATGGCGTCGGTTTCACGGATGTTGGCCAGGAACTTGTTGCCCAGGCCTTCACCTTTCGAGGCGCCGGCCACCAGGCCTGCGATGTCGACGAATTCCATGGTGGTCGGCAGGATGCGCTTGGGGTTGACGATGGCAGCCAGGGCAGCCAGGCGCGGGTCCGGCATCGGCACGATACCGCTGTTGGGCTCGATGGTGCAGAAGGGGAAGTTCTCGGCCGCGATACCCGATTTGGTCAGGGCGTTGAACAGTGTGGACTTGCCGACGTTGGGCAGGCCGACGATACCGCAATTGAAACCCATGGTGATTCCCTCTTCGTGGAGTCAGGCCTTTTGGCTGTGCAGGTTTTTCATCGCGCGATTCCACTCGCCGGCGAAGATATCCGGCAACACGCCGAGGGCAAAATCGATACTGGCGTCCAGTTTGTCCTGCTCGGCGCGTGGCGCCCGGCCCAGGACAAAGTTGGATACCTGACTGGCCACACCCGGGTGGCCAATGCCAAGCCGCAGACGGTGGAAGCCGTTGTTGTTGCCCAGCTGCGCGATGATGTCGCGCAAGCCGTTGTGCCCGCCATGGCCGCCGCCCAACTTGAGCTTGGCGACGCCGGGGGGCAGGTCGAGTTCGTCGTGGGCCACCAGAATGGCGTCTACCGGAATGCGGAAGAAATTCGCCAATGCCGCCACGGCCTGGCCGCTACGGTTCATGTAGGTGGTGGGGATCAACAGGCGAACATCATGGCCCTGATGGCTGAAACGCGCCGTCAGGCCGAAATACTTGCGATCGGCTACCAGACTGACGCCTTGTTTGGCAGCGATGCGCTCAACGAAAAGAGCCCCTGCGTTATGCCGGGTCTGTTCGTATTCCTGGCCAGGGTTTCCCAGGCCAACGATCAGTTGAATGGCGGTCACGACAGGGGCTCTTCCTTGGAATCGAATTGAACATCGCCACCGGGCTGGCCGGTGGCATGAGGGGACGAGGTCGGTTGTGTAAACTTCGCGATCTCGTCCGCTTATGCTACCGCGATGTCATTACAACTCCGGCGTGCCGAGTAAAATTACTCTGCAGCGCCTTCAGCTTCTGGAGCTACACGTGGAGCGTGGACGTTGGCAACAGCCAGGTCGTTGCCGTGAGCCAGGGCTACGAACTCAACGCCTTTAGGGGCCTTGAGGTCGGACAGGTGAACGATCGAACCGATTTCGGCGTTGGCCAGGTCGACTTCGATGAACTCAGGCAGGTCCTTGGCTTCGCAGGAAACTTCGATCTCGTTGACAACGTGGGAGATCTCGCCGCCTTTCTTCACTGGAGCTTCTTCGTTGACGAAGTGCACAGGAACGATAGCGGTCAGTTTCTGGCCAGCAACAACGCGGACGAAGTCAGCGTGCATGATGAACTGCTTGGCTGGGTGACGCTGCATGGCCTTGACCACGACGTTTTGCTTGGTGCCGTCAACGTTCAGTTCGATAACGTGGCTGAAAGCAGCTTCGTTTTCGAACAGCTTGGCGATTTCTTTAGCCAGGATGCTTACGGATTCAGCTTCTTTGTCGCCACCGTAGATTACGGCTGGGACTTGGGCGGCGAGACGACGCAGGCGGCGGCTCGCACCTTTCCCCAGGTCGGTACGCGCTTGGGCGTTCAGGATGAAATCAGTCATTTTACATCTCCAAAATAGCCATGCCCGGGTAACGTTTGCGACCAGCGTCAAACCGGGATGGGCAAAAAAGCCCCGCCCCAACGGAAGTGTTGGGGCGGGGCGCTTTTCGTCAACGAGGTGTTCGCAGGGCAGGGCCCTTAGCGGAACATCGCGCTGATCGATTCTTCATTGCTGATGCGGCGGACCGCCTCGGCAACTACCGGTGCGATATCCAGTTGACGGATACGTACACAGGCTTGTGCTGCAGCGGACAGCGGGATGGTGTTAGTGACCACCAGCTCGTCCAGCACGGAATTTTCAATGTTCTCGATCGCCCGGCCCGACAGCACAGGGTGTGTGCAGTAGGCAAAGACCTTGGCAGCGCCATGCTCTTTCAGGGCTTTCGCCGCGTGGCACAGGGTGCCGGCGGTGTCGACCATGTCATCGACCAGAATACAGGTACGCCCTTCGACGTCGCCGATGATATGCATCACTTCGGAGTGATTGGCTTTCTCACGGCGCTTGTCGATGATACCCAGATCAACGCCCAGGGACTTGGCAACAGCACGTGCACGCACGACGCCGCCGATGTCCGGGGACACGATCATCAGGTTCTCGAAGCGTTGATCCTCGATGTCATCCACCAATACTGGGGAGCCGTAGATGTTATCTACCGGAATATCGAAGAAACCCTGGATTTGGTCAGCATGCAGATCCACCGTGAGAACACGGTCGATCCCCACCACGGTGAGCATGTCAGCGACGACTTTCGCGCTGATGGCAACACGTGCGGAACGCGGACGGCGATCCTGGCGGGCATAACCAAAGTAAGGAATCACCGCAGTGATTCGGGACGCTGAGGAGCGGCGGAAGGCATCGGCCATCACAACCAGTTCCATCAGGTTATCGTTCGTCGGAGCGCAAGTCGGCTGAATGATAAAGACGTCCTTACCGCGGACGTTTTCATTAATCTCAGTGCTGATTTCGCCGTCGGAGAACTTACCGACAGAGACATCACCCAGTGGGATATGCAGCTGACGTACTACACGCCGAGCCAGATCGGGGTTAGCGTTCCCCGTAAAGACCATCATCTTGGACACGCGCAGTACCTGCCGGCTGAGGGTATACCTGGATGAGTATAAGGAAAATGGCAGGGGCGGCTGGATTCGAACCAACGCATGGCAGGATCAAAACCTGCTGCCTTACCGCTTGGCGACGCCCCTGTATCTGTTGCTACGAGTGCCCAGCACTCGTTTCCTGTGACAGACTCTGTAGTTTGCGGTGCAACATTGAGATGTTGCTGCCTTTGGCTACAAACCCTGTAAGGGTATCTGCAAGAAGGTGCGAAACTCTATCAGCTTCCGCTTTGCTTGGGAAGGCCCCAAACACACAACTTCCAGTTCCGGTGAGTCGTCCATCACCAAATTTCTTCAGTGAATTCAAGGCGTTAAGTACTTCTGGATAACGTCTTGTGACTACCGCTTCGCAGTCATTTCTGCTGTTTCCCTTGGGAACGGGGCGCACTTTAATGGGAAGTGAATCGCGTGTCAACAACGGATCTGAAAAAATTTCTGCTGTACTAACAGAGACTTGCGGGACGAGCACCAGGTACCAGGGTTCTTCGGGCTCGGCCGGGGTAAGGATTTCGCCCACGCCCTCGGCGAACGCCGCGTGCCCGCGGACGAAAACCGGTACGTCGGCGCCCAGGGAAAGGCCCAGCTCGGCCAGGCGGTCGATGCCGGCGCCGGTGTTCCACAAATGGTCCAGCCCCAGCAGGGTGGTGGCGGCGTCGGAACTGCCGCCGCCGATGCCGCCACCCATGGGCAGCACTTTATGCAGCCAGATGTCGGCGCCCAGCGTGGTGCCGGTCAGCGCCTGCAGCTTGCGCGCGGCTTTCACGATGAGGTTGCTGTCGTGGGGCACGCCCTCGATGTCGGTGTGCAGGCGGATCTCGCCGTCCTGGCGCACGGCGAATTGCAGTTCGTCGCCGTGGTCGAGGAATTGGAACAGGGTCTGCAGCTCGTGGTAGCCGTCGGCGCGGCGGCCCAGGATGTGCAACATCAGGTTGAGCTTGGCCGGGGCGGGCAGGGTCAGGCGTGGCTGGGTCATGTCAGTGCCCCAGCTGCCGTGGCTGCCAGGACTTGACCACCAGGGTCACGTCCAGGTCCTGGCCGTGCAGCTTGATGCGCTCGGGCAGGGCGTAGCCGTTCTGTTCGGTGTAGCTGAGGTATTCGACGCTCCAGCCGTCCTGTTCCAGGCTGGCCAGGCGGCTGTCGCCGTCCAGGGTCAGCTTGCTCTTGGTGTCCGGGGCGGGCAGGCCGCGCACCCACCACACCAGGTGCGACACCGGCAGGTTCCAGCCCAGCTGTTCGCCCAGCAGTTGCTCGGGGGTGGCTGCTTCATAGCGGCCCTGGTTGGCGACTTCCAGCACAACCTGGCCCGGGCGCCCGGTCAGGCGCGCGGCACCGCGGCCCAGCGGGCCGGACAGGCGAATGTCGTAGTAGTCCTGGCGTTGCAGCCAGAACAGGGTGCCGCTGCCCGAGTCCTTGGGCGCGCGGATACCGACCTTGCCGTCGATCTGCCAGCCGTCCAGCTGGGTCAGTTGCGCCTTGTGGGCGCTCCATTGTTGCGGGTTGCCCTGGCCCTGCAGGGCCTCGCGGGAACCGAAACCGGCACAGCCGGCGAGCAGGGCGATCAGGCTGAAGGTGATGACGTGGCGCAAAAACATAAGGTTATAGAGTCTCGGATCCGGTCAGGCGCAGCACGGTGGCGCGCAGGGTAGGGCTCTCGGCGGGTTCTTTCAGGTACTTGGCCCAGACTTCGCGGGCTTCGCGCTGCTTGCCGTTGGCCCACAGCACTTCGCCCAGGTGGGCGGCCACTTCCTGGTCGGGGAAGGCGGCCAGGGCCTGGCGCAGCAGGCGCTCGGCTTCGTTGAGGTTGCCCAGGCGGTAGTTGACCCAGCCCAGGCTGTCGAGCACGGCGGGGTCGTCGGGGTTGATGCTGTGGGCGCGCTCGATCAGCTGCTTGGCCTCGGCGTAGCGCGTGGTGCGGTCCGACAGGGTGTAGCCCAGGGCGTTGAGGGCCATGGCGTTGTTCGGCTCGCGCTTGATGATGGCGCGCAGGTCGGCCTCCATCTGCTGCAGGTCGTTGCGCTTTTCCGCGAGCATGGCGCGGGTGTACAGCAGGTTCAGGTCGTCGGGGTAGAGCGTCAGTGCCTTGGCCAGCAATTGCCAGGCGGCGTCCTGCTGGTTGTTGTTGGCCAGGGTCTCGGCCTCCACCAGGTACAGCTGGATGGCGTAGTCGGGTTGGGCTTCGCGGGCGGCGGCCAGGCGTTTGCGCGCCTCGTCGACGCGGCCGCTGGCCATCAGGATGTCGGCCTGGCGCAGCTGGGCGGGCAGGTAGTCGTTGCCGCCACCGACCTGGGCGTATTCCTCGAGGGCGCCCTGCGGGTCGCCTTTTTCCTCGGCGATGCGGCCCAGGTTCAGGTGCGCGGAGTCGACGTGGGCGCCGCGGTCCACCAGCTCGTGCAGGTAGTCGGCGGCCTCGTCCCAGGCCTTGGCTTCCAGGCACACCAGCGCCAGGGAGTAGCGCAGCTCGTCGTCCTCGGGGTACTGCTGCACCAGGCTGGCGAACTGCACCTTGGCGTCGGCCATGCGGTTCTGTTCCACCAGCATGCGCGCGTAGGTCAGGCGCAGGCGCTTGTCGTCAGGGTATTTGCGCAGGCTTTTTTCCAGCAGCGGCACCGCTTCCTTGCCGCGGTCCAGCAGTTGCAGCAGGCGTGCGTGCAGCAGGATAGGGGCGATTTCGCCGTCCTGCGGCGGGTTCTTCTCCAGCAGCGTCAGCGCACCCTGGTTGTCGCCGTCCTGTTGCAGCAGCAAGGCCTTGCCGAACAGCAACTGGCTGTTGCGTGGGTACTTCACCAGCAGCCGGTCGAAACTTTGCAACAGGCCATTGCGGGTGTCCTGGTCGGTGTCGGCGGCCGACAGCGCGAGGAAATCGAAATGGGTGTCGCCCTGGCCCTGCAGGACTTTTTCCATGTACACCATGGACTCGTCGTAACGGCCATTGCGCGCCAGTTGGATGGCCGCGGTGCGTTGGGCGTCCAGATCGGCAGGGGCGTTTTTCGCCCACATCAGCGCCGTGTCCAGGGCGGCCTGGTCGGCGCCCACGTACTCGGCGA
The DNA here is from genome assembly GCF_057128625.1 of Pseudomonas imperatae. Taxonomy (NCBI): domain Bacteria; kingdom Pseudomonadati; phylum Pseudomonadota; class Gammaproteobacteria; order Pseudomonadales; family Pseudomonadaceae; genus Pseudomonas; species Pseudomonas imperatae. Next base: position 99,982 of record NZ_JBSKHP010000013.1, read on the forward strand.
TGCGGTACGCGCGTTCGGAAACGCCGGGGTCACCGGTCTTGCGCGCCTGATCCACGTAGTTGTCCAGGGCGATGTCGAAGCGGTTGCGCTGGCCGGCCAGCTCCGCCGTCAACAGGCTGAAGACCGTGTCTTCAGTGAACGAGCCATACACCACCGGTTTCTCGGCAGGCTTTGGAGTGCTGTCCTGGACGGCAGCGGCGTCTTGTGGCTTGCCGGGGTGCCAGGCCTGGCAACCATTGAGCAAGACAAAAGCAAGGAACAACGCGGAGGATCTATTCATAGGGAGTTTTGGCGACTTACCTGCGGTCGGATCATCATGACACAAGCCTGTGGGCAAACCCATAAGCGATGGCACCTGCGGGGGCAGACTATTAGGACAATAGACTGCGGTAGTTGTTCTGGGGCGGACTAAGTAGGACAATTGTCGGCTTATCGACATCATCAGCGACCTTGAATGGCCTTCCTTGCCCTCGGTATCAACCATAAGACTGCCTCGGTGGATGTGCGTGAACGCGTGGCTTTCACCCCCGAGCAGCTGGTCGAAGCCTTGCAGCAGCTCTGCCGCCTGACCGACAGCCGCGAAGCTGCGATCCTCTCTACCTGCAACCGTAGCGAGCTTTATATAGAACAGGACCACCTGGCCGCAGAGACTGTGCTGCGCTGGCTGGCCGACTATCACAAGCTCAGCTACGACGAATTGCGTGCCAGTGCCTACGTGCACGAGGACGACGCGGCCGTGCGCCACATGATGCGCGTGGCCTCGGGCCTCGACTCGCTGGTGCTGGGCGAACCGCAGATCCTCGGGCAGATGAAGTCCGCCTATGCCGTGGCCCGCGAGGCAGGTACCATTGGCCCGCTGCTGGGCCGGTTGTTCCAGGCCACGTTCAGTGCCGCCAAGCAGGTGCGCACCGACACCGCCATCGGCGAGAACCCGGTGTCGGTGGCGTTCGCCGCAGTAAGCCTGGCCAAGCAGATATTCAGCGATTTGCAGCGCAGCCAGGCGCTGCTGATCGGCGCCGGCGAGACCATTACCCTGGTCGCGCGGCACCTGCACGAGCAGGGCGTGAAGCGCATCGTGGTGGCCAACCGGACCCTGGAGCGTGCCAGCACTCTGGCCGCGCAGTTCGGTGCCCACGCGGTGTTGCTGTCCGACATCCCGCAGGAACTGGTCAACAGCGACATCGTCATCAGCTCCACTGCCAGCCAGTTGCCGATCCTGGGCAAGGGCGCGGTGGAAAGCGCGCTGAAGCTGCGCAAGCACAAGCCGATCTTCATGGTCGACATCGCCGTACCGCGCGATATCGAGCCAGAAGTCGGCGAGTTGGACGACGTTTACCTGTACAGCGTCGACGACCTCCACGACGTGGTGGCCGAGAACCTCAAAAGCCGCCAGGGCGCTGCCCAGGCCGCCGAGCAACTGGTCAGCGGTGGCGTCGACGATTTCATGGCGCGCCTGCGCGAGCTGGCGGCGGTGGACGTGCTCAAGGCGTACCGCCAGCAAAGCGAGCGCCTGCGCGACGAAGAATTGCAAAAGGCCCAGCGGTTGCTGGCCAATGGCAGCAGCGCCGAGGAAGTGCTGGTGCAACTGGCCCGCGGGCTGACCAACAAATTGCTGCATGCGCCGAGCGTGCAGCTTAAAAAGCTGTCTGCCGAAGGCCGCCTCGATGCGCTGGCCATGGCCCAGGAACTCTTTGCCCTCAACGAGGGCCCCACGGATAAACCCCCGCAATGAAAGCGTCACTGCTCAATAAACTGGACACGATCCAGGATCGTTTCGAGGAACTGACCGCCCTGTTGGGCGACGCCGAGATCATTTCCGATCAGGCCCGTTTCCGCGCCTTCTCCCGTGAATACGCGGAGCTGGAGCCGATCGTGGCCGGCTACCAGGCGTGGTGCAAGGTGCAGGACGACCTGGAAGGCGCCCAGGCGCTGCTCAAGGACAGTGACCCCGACATGCGCGAGATGGCCGTCGAGGAAGTGCGCGAAGCCAAGGAGCAACTGCAGGTGCTGGAAGGCGACCTGCAGCGCATGCTGCTGCCCAAGGACCCCAACGACAGCCGCAACGTGTTCCTCGAGATCCGCGCCGGCACCGGTGGCGACGAGGCGGCGATCTTCTCCGGCGACCTGTTCCGCATGTATTCGCGCTACGCCGAGAAGCGTGGCTGGCGGGTCGAGATCCTCTCGGAGAACGAGGGTGAGCACGGCGGCTATAAAGAGGTGATCGCCCGGGTCGAGGGCGAGAACGTCTACGGCAAGCTGAAGTTCGAGTCCGGCGCCCATCGCGTGCAGCGTGTGCCGGAAACCGAGTCCCAGGGCCGTATCCACACCTCGGCCTGCACCGTGGCCGTGCTGGCCGAACCCGATGAGCGCGTGGCCATCGAGATCAACCCGGCCGACCTGCGCGTCGACACCTTCCGCTCCTCGGGCGCCGGCGGCCAGCACGTCAACACCACCGACTCGGCCATCCGCATCACCCACTTGCCCACCGGCACGGTGGTGGAATGCCAGGAAGAGCGCTCGCAGCACAAGAACCGTGCGCGCGCCATGGCCTGGCTGTCGGCCAAGCTCAACGACATGCAGACCAGCGCCGCGGCCAACGCCATCGCCAGCGAGCGCAAGCTGCTGGTGGGCTCCGGCGACCGTTCCGAGCGCATCCGTACCTACAACTTCCCGCAGGGCCGGGTGACCGACCACCGTGTCAACCTGACCCTGTATTCCCTGGACGAAATCATGGCCGGTGGTGTCGACGCGGTCATCGAACCGCTGCTGGCCGAATACCAGGCGGATCAACTTGCGGCATTGGGTGAGTAAATGACGATCATTGCCAGTCTGCTCAGAAGCGCCGAACTGCCCGAGTCCCCGACGGCGCGCCTGGACATCGAATTGCTGCTGGCGGCAGCCCTGGGCAAGAACCGCAGCTACCTGCACACCTGGCCGGAGCGCATCGTCACCACCGAGGCGGCGGCCACCTTCGACAGCTACCTGCAACGGCGCCGCCAGGGCGAGCCGGTGGCCTACATCCTGGGCCAGCAGGGCTTCTGGAAGCTGGACCTGGAAGTGGCGCCGCACACGCTGATCCCGCGGCCCGACACCGAGCTGCTGGTGGAAACGGCCCTGGAACTGCTGCCGGCCACGCCGGCCAAGGTGCTCGACCTGGGCACCGGCACCGGCGCCATCGCCCTGGCCCTGGCCAGCGAGCGCGGTGGCTGGCAGGTGACCGCGGTGGACCGCGTGGCCGAGGCCGTGGCCCTGGCCGAGCGCAACCGCGAGCGCCTGCGCCTGGGCAACGTGCGGGTGCTGGAAAGCCACTGGTACGGCGCCCTGCAGGGCGAGCGTTTCCAGATGATCATCAGCAACCCGCCGTACATCCGCGCCGCCGACCCGCACCTGGTGGCGGGCGACGTGCGTTTCGAGCCGGCCAGCGCGCTGGTGGCCGGCGACGATGGCCTCGACGACCTGCGTACCATCATCGCCCAGGCGCCTGCCCACCTGGAGGCCGGTGGCTGGCTGCTGCTGGAACACGGCTACGACCAGGCTGCCGCGGTGCGCGAGCTGCTGGCCAAGCATGATTTCGAACAGATCGAGAGCCGCGAAGACCTCGGCGGCCACGAACGCATCACCCTCGGGCGCCTGGCATGCTGAGCGACGAGGAACTGCTGCGCTACAGCCGCCAGGTGCTGCTGTCCCAAGTGGACATCGACGGCCAGTTGAAGCTCAAGGCCAGCCGCGCGCTGATCGTCGGCCTGGGTGGCCTCGGCTCGCCCGTGGCCCTGTACCTGGCGGCCGCCGGGGTGGGTGAGCTGCACCTGGCGGACTTCGACACCGTGGACCTCACCAACCTGCAGCGCCAGGTGTTGCATGACACCTCCACCGTGGGCATGAGCAAGGTCGATTCGGCCCTGCAGCGCCTGGAGGCGATCAACCCCAAGGTCAAGCTGGTGGCCCACCGCGCGGCGCTGGATGAAGACTCGTTGGCCGCCGCCGTGGCGGCGGTGGACCTGGTGCTGGACTGCTCCGACAACTTCGGCACCCGCGAGGCGGTCAACGCCGCGTGCGTGGCGGCCGGCAAGCCACTGGTCAGCGGCGCCGCCATCCGCCTCGAAGGGCAGTTGTCGGTGTTTGACCCGCGCCGCCCGGAAAGCCCCTGCTACCACTGCCTTTACGGCCACGGCAGCGAGGCCGAACTGACCTGCAGCGAGGCTGGCGTGGTCGGCCCGCTGGTGGGCCTGGTGGGCAGCCTGCAAGCCCTGGAGGCCCTGAAACTGCTGGCCGGTTTCGGCGACCCGCTGGTGGGCCGCCTGCTGTTGGTGGACGCCCTGAACAGCCGCTTCCGCGAGCTGCGGGTCAAGCGCGACCCGGCGTGCAGCGTCTGTGGCCCGGCCCGTGGCTGAAGCGCCGGTCGGGGTCTTCGATTCCGGCGTCGGCGGGCTGTCGGTGCTCGGTGAAATCCGCGCCCTGTTGCCCCACGAATCCCTGCTGTACGTGGCCGACTGCGGCCACATTCCCTACGGCGAGAAGTCCCCGGCGTTCATTCGCGAGCGCTGCGTGGCCGTGGCCGAGTTCTTCCGCGAGCAGGGCGCCAAGGCCCTGGTGCTGGCCTGCAACACCGCTACGGTGGCGGCAGTGGCGGACCTGCGCGAGCGCTACCCCGACTGGCCCATCGTGGGCATGGAACCGGCGGTGAAACCTGCCGCCGCAGCCACCCGCAGCGGCGTGGTGGGCGTGCTGGCCACCACGGGCACCCTGCAGAGCGCCAAGTTCGCCGCGCTGCTGGACCGCTTCGCCAACGACGTGAAAGTGGTGACCCAACCCTGCCCGGGCCTGGTGGAGCTGATCGAGACCGGCCAGCTGCACAGCGATGCCCTGCGCACCTTGCTGCAGCACTACGTGACGCCGCTGCTGGCCGCTGGCTGCGACACGCTGATCCTGGGCTGCACGCACTATCCCTTCCTCAAGCCGCTGCTGCGGGAAATGATCCCCGGCAACGTTATCCTCATTGATACCGGCGCCGCCGTGGCCCGCCAACTGCAGCGCCTGCTGGACCAGCGCGGCCTGCTGGCGGCTGGCCCGGCCACCCCCGCGCACTTCTGGACCAGCGGTGATCCCCAGCACTTCCAGAATATCCTGCCTATGCTTTGGGAAAAATCTGACATTGTTAGTGGATTTGTACGATAAATAATCGTACAAACTCCTAATGTGGCGATGAACCATCATCGATGTCCGGATTTCTATAGTTTCGTCATTCAAGACGTACAAAACCAAAAAACGGCATTAGACATAGGATGTTCCTGATGAAGAAACTGTTCGGCTTGGCTGCGCTTGCAGCGTTTACCCTGGGACAGAGCATGGCAGCACACGCACTGGATGGTTCGGTGTCGGTGGGGACCACGGGGGAGGGCTCGATGGTCTACCGCCTGGGGCTGCAGTCGGATTGGGACCAGAGCTGGTTCCAGACCAGCACCGGGCGCCTGACCGGCTACTGGGACGGCGGCTACACCTACTGGACTTCATCCAACCGTGGCCCGTCGAACAACACCCTGTCGTTCGCCCCGGTGTTTCGCTATGAATTCGATGGCGGTGCGGTGAAGCCGTTTGTCGAGGCCGGTATTGGCGTGTCGGTGTTCTCGAAGTTGCAGATCGATGACAACAAGCTGGGCACTTCCTTCAACTTCGAAGACCGCATCGGCTTCGGCCTGCGCTTCGCGGGCAATCAGGAAGTGTCGATTCGCGCGATCCATTATTCCAACGGCGGCATCAAGGAACCGAACGACGGTATCCAGGCCTATTCGATCAATTATCGGATGCCGTTGGGGTTCTGATCGGTCGCTGACGCCGCCTTCGGCCGCTGCTACGGGTTTGCGTAGCAGCGGCCGCAGGCCGCGTCAGCGGTTAGCCCGGTGTTGCAGCCCAACGAACACCGCCGCCCACAGCACCCCCAACCCCAGCATCGTCGGCACCAGCCCATACGGAAACCCCACTCCCGCCATCCGTCCGCCAGCGTAATACGACAGCGGCCCCGCCACCGCGCCCAACCCCGCCGCCAGCCACCAGGGCCGCGCCGTCCAGGCCAGGCAATGGCGCAAGGTAGTGGCCAGCAACGGCCACAGCAGGGCCAGCCACATGGGCAACAGCCGGCCATTGGGGTGAAAGTCGTAGACGTCCAGCCACATCAGGCCGCTGTCCAGCGCCACGCCCAGCACGAACGCCTCGACCATCAGGCGCCCGTCGCCGTGCCAGCACCAGTGCCCGACCAGAATCACCAGCACCACGATCAACCAACCGCTGTTGCCGCCCAGCACGCAGGCCAGCCAGCCGGCCTGGAACAGCACGGCGTTGGCCAGCTTCTCAAGCATCGAAGCGCCCGAGCAGCGGCTGCGGTTGCGCCGCCGGCTTGGCCAGCAGCAGTTGCGCGGTGCCGATGGTGCGCTCCAGGAAGCCACCCTCGCAGTAGCACAGATAGAACTCCCACAGGCGCAGGAAATACTCGTCGTAGCCCAGTTCACGCAGGCGGTTGTGGGCGCGGCGGAAGTTGTCGTGCCACAGGCGCAGGGTGCGCGCGTAGTGCAGGCCGAAGTCTTCCATGTGCAGCAGGTTCATGTCGGTGTCGCGGCCGACGATCTGCAGCATCGCCTGCACGGAAGGCAGCGCGCCGCCGGGGAAGATGTAGCGCTGGATGAAATCGACGCTGTGCCGCGCCTGCTCGTAGCGCTGCTCGCGAATGGTGATGGCCTGCAGCAGCATCACCCCGTCGGGCTTGAGCAGCGCCGCGCATTTCTGGAAGTAGGTGGGCAGGAAACGGTGGCCCACGGCCTCGATCATCTCGATGGACACCAGCTTGTCGTAGCTGCCGGTCAGGTCGCGGTAGTCGGACAGCAGCAGGGTCACGCGGTCTTGCAGGCCCTGGGCCTCGATGCGCTGGCGGGTGTAGTCGTACTGCTCTTTCGACAGCGTGGTGGTGGTCACCCGGCAGCCGTAGTGGCTGGCCGCGTACAGCGCCATGCTGCCCCAGCCGGTGCCGATTTCCAGCAGGTGGTCGCCGGGGGTCAGCGCCAGTTTCTGGCAGATGCGTTCCAGCTTGTTCAGCTGCGCCTGTTCCAGGCTGTCGTCGGTGCGGGTGAACTGCGCGGCCGAATACATCATGGTCGGGTCGAGGAATTGCTCGAACAGGTCATTGCCCAGGTCGTAGTGGGCGGCGATGTTCTTCTGCGAGCCCTTGCGGGTGTTGCGGTTGAGCCAGTGCAAGCCACGCACCAGCGGCCGGCTGAGGCGCGCCAGGCCGCCCTCCATGGCGTCCAGCACGTCGAGGTTGCTGACGAACACGCGAATTACCGCGGTCAGGTCCGGGCTGGTCCAGTAGCCGTGGATAAAGGCTTCGCCGGCGCCGATGGAGCCGCCGCTGGCCACCAGCCCCCAGGCCGAGGCGTCCTGCACGTGAATTTCCCCCACCAGTGGCGAGGCAGGGTTGCCGAACCGCAGGTGCTCGTCGCCTTCCACCACCAGCAACTGGCCGTGGCGCAGCGAGTTCAGTTGCCGCAGCACGCCACGGCGCAGCAAAGCGCTGGTCATGCCGTAAGTGCTGAACGGTGTGGCCTTGGCCTCGAAACTATTCATGGCGTCGTTCCTTTGCGTGGGCGGTGGCGGCGCGATATGAACCCTGCGCGCGACTGTGGTTGACGATGGGAATGCGTTTAAGCGCCAAGCGCAGGGCCTGCCAGTAGATGGCCAGGCAGGTCTTGGCGGTCATCCAGGGAAACGCCAGCAGTTGGCGATGCAGGTTGCCGCGGCTCATGGCGTGGCGGTGCAGGGTCAAGGTGGCGTCGAAGACCTTGGTCTCGCCCTGCCAGTCGGCCATGTGCACGCCCAGGCGCTGCGCCGGGGGGCTGAAGCTCATGCGGTATTCCAGGTCGCGGGGCAGGAACGGCGAGACGTGGAAGGCCTTGGCCACGGCGAAGTGCTGGAAACCTTCGCCCTCGGCCGGCAGCACGTAGTGATAGCGCTCGCGCCAGGGGGTGTTGGTAACCTCGCAGAGGATGGCTACCAGCTGCTCCTGGGCGTTGAAGCAGTAGAAGAAACTGACCGGGTTGAACGCCAGGCCGAAGCTGCGCGCCTGGGTCAGCAGGCGAATCGCGCCGTCGGGGCTGAAGCCCAGGGCCCGCGCCACGCACTGGCGCACGGCATCGGCCAGGGGCAGGCCGCTGGCGGTGTGTTCGCGCAGGTAGTCGCTTTCACGAAAGGCGAACGGCGCCCAGCGGCTGTGCCCTGCCAGCGGCGACAGCCCCAGCACCTGGGCCTGCTCGGCCAGGTCCAGGTACAGCAGGCCGATGCGGTAGCGGAACTGGTGGCCGCGCGGGGCGAACCGCCGGTGGCTGACCCAGCCGCTGTACAGGGCGCTGTTCATAACGCCTGCCCGAACGCGTGAGCCACGCGCAGGGCGCTGGTGACCCCGTCTTCGTGGAAGCCGTTGGCCCAGTAGGCGCCGCAATAGTAGGTGTGCTGCACGCCATGCAGTTCCTGCCAGCGCGCTTGCGCGGCCATGCCGGCCAGGCTGTATTGCGGGTGGGCGTAGGTGTAGCGCGCCAGCACCTGGGCCGGGTCGATGGCGGCGCTCTGGTTGAGGCTGACGCAGAAGGTGGTGGGACCTTGCAGGCCTTGCAGGATGTTCATGTCGTAGGTGACGGCGGCGGCCTGGCCGCTGCCATCGAGGCGGTAGTTCCAGCTGGCCCAGGCCAGGGGGCGGGTGGGCAGCAGGCGGGTGTCGGTGTGCAGCACCACGTCGTTGTCGGCGTAGGGCAGGGCGCCGAGAATCTGCTGCTCGGCCTCGCTGGGCGCGGCCAGCAGCGCCAGGGCCTGGTCGCTGTGGCAGGCGAACACCACCTTGTCGAAACGCTCGGCGCCGCGCGGGCTGTGCAGGGTTGCGCCGTCGGCGTCACGCTCCACGCGGCTGATGGCGCAGTCCAGGTGAATATGCTCGGCGAAGCCTGCGGTGAGCGGCGCGATGTAGCGGCTGGAGCCACCTTCCACCACGAACCACTGCGGCCGGTGGGTGACCGAGAGCAGGCCGTGGTTCTTGAAAAAACGCACGAAGAACTGCAGCGGAAAACCCAGCATGTCCTGCAGCGACATGGACCAGATGGCCGCGCCCATGGGCACGATGTAGTGATTGATGAAACGCTGGCCGTAGCCCTTGGTGCGCAGGTACTGGCCCAGGGTGGTCTGTGCGGTGATGCGGTGGCTGGCAAGGTCGGCCACGGCTTCGCGGTTGAAGCGCAGGATGTCCTTGAGCATGCCCCAGAAGCCGGGGGACACCAGGTTGCCGCGCTGGGCGAACAGGCTGTTGAGGTTGTTGCCGTTGTATTCCAGGCCGCTACCCGGGTCGCTGACCGAGAAACTCATCTCGGTGGCCTTGAAGGGCACGCCCAGTTGGTCCAGCAGGGCAATGAAGTTGGGGTAGGTCCACTCGTTGAAAACGATGAAGCCGGTATCGATCGCGTAGTGCCGGCCCTGGTGCTCGATGTCCAGGGTATGGGTGTGCCCGCCGATCCACGAGGAGGCTTCGAACACCTCCACCTGGTGCTCACGGCTGAGCAGGTAGGCGCAGGTCAGGCCGGCGATGCCGCTGCCGATCACGGCGATTTTCATCAGTTGTCCCCTTCCAGTGGGTTCGGGCGCACCATGCGCTTGCCGATGATCAGCTTGAGCCGCGCCGGCAGCCGTGACAGCGGCCACAGGGCGGTCATGAACAGCGCCGGGAAGGCGATTTCCAGCGGCCGCTTGTCCAGGCGCTCGACGATGTGTCGGGCGGCCTCTTCGGCGCTGATCATCATCGGCATGGGGAAATCGTTTTTCTGCGTCAGCGGCGTGTCGACGAAGCCGGGGCTGACCACGGTGACGTCGATGTGCTCCTGGGCCAGGTCCACCCGCAGGGATTCGAACAGGTAGCGCAGCCCCGCCTTGGAGGCGCCGTAGGCCTCCGAGCGCGGCAGCGGCAGGTAGGTGACCGCGCTGGCGACGCCGGTGAGGTGCGGGCGCACGCCCTTGCGCAGCAGCGGCAGGGCCGCCTCGATGCAGTAGCTGCTGGCGAACAGGTTGGTGCGGATCACTCGCTCGAAAATCAGCGCGTCGAAGTGCTGGGCGTCGACGTATTCGCAGGTGCCGGCGTTGAGGATCACGCTGTCCAGCGCGCCCCAGACCTGCCCGATGCTGGCGCCGATGGCCTTGACCTGGTCGTGGTCGGTGAGGTCGCCGGGCACCACCAGCACCTGGCCGGGAAAGCGCCGTTCCAGCAGGCGCAACGGCCCTTCGGAGCGGGCGCTGACCGCTACCTGCGCACCTTCCAGCAGCAGGGCTTCGGCCATGGCCTCGCCCAGGCCGCTGCTGGCGCCGGTCAGCCAGATGCGGCGGGGCACGTCAGCCATGATGGCCTCCGCTTACCTGGCGCTGCGGCAGGTTCTTGAAGGCGGTGAGGGCGCGGTCGCGGCTCTTGCCCAGGTCGACGATGGGGCGCGGGTAATCCGCCGGGCCGAACAAGCCGCCGGCGCCGGCGGGGTTATGGATTTCCTTGCTGCCCAGGTCGGCCAGTTCCGGCAGCCATTCCTTGAGGAACACGCCGTGCTCGTCGAAACGTGCCGACTGGCTGTGGGGGTTGAAGATGCGGAAGTAGGGCGCCGCGTCGGTGCCGGTGGAGGCGCTCCATTGCCAGCCGCCGTTGTTGGCGGCCAGGTCGCCGTCGATCAGGTGGCGCATGAAGAAGCGCTCGCCTTCGCGCCAGTCGATCAGCAGGTTCTTGGTCAGGAACATCGCCACCACCATGCGCAGGCGGTTGTGCATCCAGCCGGTTTCGAGCAACTGGCGCATGGCCGCGTCGATGATCGGGATACCGGTGCGGCCGCGCTGCCAGGCTTCCAGTTCCTTGGGCGCATGGCGCCAGGCCAGGGCCTCGGTCTCGCTGCGGAAGGCGCGGTGCATGGACACCCGCGGGTAGCCCACCAGGATGTGCTTGTAGAACTCGCGCCACAGCAGCTCGTTGATCCAGGTCACCGCGCCGACGTTGCCGCTGTCGAACTCGCCATGGTTGTGGTTGAGCGCGGCGTGCAGGCACTGGCGCGGCGAGATCACCCCGGCGGCCAGGTAGGCCGAGAGCTGGCTGGTGCCCGGCCGCGAGGGGATGTCGCGCTCGTGCTGGTAGTACTCGATGGGCTCGTCGACGAACTGGTCCAGGCGGTGCTTGGCCTCGTCCTCGCCGGCCGGCCACAGCGCTTGCAGCGCGGCGCTGGGGGGGGGGAAGCCCTGCACTTCGGCGGGCACCTTGTCACGGGCGATGTGCACGGGCGCCTGGGCCTTGGGGGCGCGGACCACGGCGGGAATGCCGTGGTGCAGGCGCTCGTAGCAGACCTTGCGGAACTGGCTGAACACCTGGAAGTAGTTGCCGGTCTTGGTGAGGATGCTGCCGGGCTGGAACAGCAACTGGTCAAGGTGGCTGTCGAAGCCGATGCCGGCGGCGTCCAGCGCCTGGGCCACGGCAGCGTCGCGGCGGCTTTCGTTGACGCCGTATTCCTCGTTGCAGTGCACGTGCTCGACGTGGTGCTGTTGGCACAGTTGCAGCAGGGCCTCGGGCGCCTGGCCCCAGGTGTCGATGGTGCGGATCAGCAGGGGAATATGCTTTTGCGCCAGCTGTTCGCTGAGCTGTTGCACGTTGCGCAGCCAGAAGTCGACCTTGCAGGCGGCGTCGTCGTGCTGTTGCCACTGGCCAGGGCTCACCAGCCACACGGCCAGGGTCGGGCCCTTGGCGCAGGCGGCGGCCAGGGCGGTGTTGTCGTGCAGGCGCAGGTCAGTGCGGAACCAGATCAGTTGCATGGGTTTTCCGTGTGTAGTCATGTCAGAGCACCCCCAGGCGCTGCAGGCATTGCTGGGCTGCCAGCGGGGTATCGAGCAGGTGCAGGCGCCCGGTCTCGAGGTTATGTACGGGCCAGTCGTGCTGATGGATGCATACCGTTGGTCCGACTATCAGGGTTTCTCCGTCCAACCCGGCCAGCAGCCGCGGCAGCTGCGCAAGGTTCAGCGGCCTGGCCGAGTACAGCAGCACCGCCCGTGCGCCCAGGCGTTCGGCGGCCAGGGCCAGTTCGCCGGGCGGCAGCGGCCAGTCGAACACTTCCACCGGGCAATCGGCGCTGCTGGCCAGCCAGGCGCACAGCCACAGGTGGGGCTCCAGGGGCAGGTCGGACTGGTTCACCAGCAGCAGCGGCGCGCCGTTGAGCTGGCGGTTGTTGTGGTAGATGCGCGCGCCCAGCTTGCTGCGCAGCCAGGACAGGAAGAACACCCGCTCCATCTGCGCGCCGAACTGGCCTTGCCAGCGCTGTTCCAGTTCCTCCAGCAAGGGCAGCAGCAGGTGCTCGCACAGGGTTACCGGCGGGTACAGGGCCATGGCCTGGTTGAAGGTGTCGTCGACGCGGCGCTCGGCCAGCTCGCCAATGGCCTGCAGCAGGCTGGCGCGCAGCGGCAGCCAGTCGCCGCCGTCATGGGCCTGGGGCGTGGCCGCCTGGCCGTTGTCGAGCAGGGCCATGACCTGGCCCACGGCCACGCCGCGGCCCAGCCAGGTGAGGATCTGCTGGATGCGCTGCACGTGCTCGGCGCCGTACAGGCGGTGGCCCTTGGCGGTGCGGTGCGGCACGATCAGGCCGTAGCGCCGCTCCCAGGCGCGCAGGGTGACCGGGTTGACGCCGGTCTGGCGCGCCACTTCGCGAATCGGCAGCCAGCCGTCACGCATCGCCTGGATGGCGTCGTCGCCCTCGGGGGTTGGAGTGTTCATGGGGTCAGATCGCATTTCGAAGGCTGAGATTTTCCGGGTGCGGCTGCAGGTACACCTGCTGGCTCACATAAGGGTCGGGGTGCAGGCGCAGGTGATGCTTGAGCAGGGTAAGGGGCACCACCAGCGGCACGATGCCCAGGCGGTATTGTTCGATCAGGTGCTGCATTTCCTGGCGGTCGCCGTCGCTGAGGGTGCGCTTGAAGTAGCCGCTCAGGTGCTGCAGCACGTTGCTGTGGGTGCCGCGGGTGGCGCAGCGTTTCAGCGCTTCCATCAGCTCGCTGAAATAGCGCGGGCCGATTTCACTGGCGTCGCCACGGCCCATGGTGCCCAGCAGCTTGCCCAGCACTTTGTATTGCAGCGGGTTGTTGGCCATCAGCTGGTACTTGTAGCGCGAGTGGAAGCGCATCAGGCCGCCACGGCTCAGGCCTTCGTGCAGCAGCGCCTGCCAGTCGGCGTAGGCGTACACGCGGACGATGAAGTTTTCGCGCAGCACGGCGTCGCACAGGCGCCCGTCTTCTTCCACCGGCAGGTCGGGCCGCGCGGCGCAGAACGCTTCGGCGTAAATGCCGCGGCCGCCTTCGTGCTGTGGCGCACCGTTGTCGCGGTAGACCTTGACCCGCTCCAGGCCGCAGGACGGCGACTTGTGCATGAAGATGTAGCCGCTGAGGTCTTCCATCTGCGCGGCCATTTGCGTGCCGTAGTCGGCCAATGCTTCGGTGACATCGATGCTGGCGTCGACAGTGCCCAGCGCGCGGGGCGCCTGGGCGTCGCCGACCAGGCGGATTGGCTGGCGCGGGATGCCCAGGCCAATGGCGACCTCAGGGCAGGCCGGGACGAAATCGAAATGTTCGGCCAGGGCGTGGGTGCACAGGCGCGATTCCTTGTGCCCGCCGTTGTAGCGCACCTCGGCGCCGAGCAGGCAGGCGCTGATACCGATGCGGGGCTTTGGGGAGTTGGGCATGGGCGTACACTCTTGTACAGGCAGGTGATCTTGTACAACTTACCTTCATAGTAGGACGAAGGCTGTACAAGTCAAACATTTTGTACAAGATTTAAGCCCCCGTAGCAGCTGCCGCAGGCTGCGTCGGCCGTTATGCGGTGTGCCTGATGCTGTGCGGTGGCAGGGACGCGGCCTGCGGCCGCTGCTACGGGTTGGCGGTCCGTAGCAGCTGCCGTGGGGCTGCGTCGGCCGTTATGCGGTGTGGGCAGGAGGGACGCGACCTGCGGCCGCTGCTACGGGTTGGCGGTCCGTAGCAGCTGCCGTGAGGCTGCGTCGGCCGTTATGCGGTTGGCGCGGTCTGTGGTGTGTCAGCGCCAGCCCATCAGCCAGGTCTGCGCATCGCGCAGCGCCTGCCACGGCATTCGTTCGCTGCGCCGGGTCAGCACGGCCTGCAGTTCAATCTCGAGGACAGTGCCTTCCTCGTCCCGAAACAGTTCGGTCACCAGGAAGTGTTTTTCCCGTTGCCGGGGATGGGCTGCCGTCCATTTGGACAGCAGCAGTTTGCGCGGGTCAAGGCGGTGCAGCGGGGCAGTCATTCCAGGTGCTCAAGCAGCCGGCGGGACGCTTCCAGGCCGCTGAGCCAGGCGCCTTCCACCCGGCCGGACAGGCACCAGTCGCCACAGGCGTACAACCCCAGGTCGGCGTCGGCCAGCGCGCCCCATTCGTGCGCTGACGCAGGGCGGGCGTAGAGCCAGCGGTGGGCGATGCTGAACACCGGCGCCGGCATGGCGCAGTTGGCGAGTTCGGCGAAGGCGCCGTGCAGCTGCTCGATCACCTCTTCCTTGGGCAGGTCGATGTGCTGTTTGCTCCAGCTGCTGGTGGCGTGCAGCACCCAGGTGTCCAGGGTGGCTTCGCGCCCCGGCTTGCTGCGGTTGCAGGCCAGCCAGTCGAGGGGGCTGTCTTGCACGAAGCAGCCTTGCATGGCGGTTTCCAGCGGCTTGTCGAACGCCAGGGCGATGGCCCAGGTGGGCTCCATCTGCACCCCGGCGGCCACGCCGGCAAGTTTTGGCGCCGCGGCCAGCAGGGCGGTGGCCTGGGGCGCGGGCAGGGCGATGATCACGTGGCTGAACGGGCCGTGGCTGCAACCTTCGGCGTCCAGCAGGTGCCAGTGGTGCTTGCCGCGGAACACCTCGGTGATGCGGCAGCCGAACACCGCGTTCATGTCGCCGAGCATGGCCTTGGCGATCGAGCCCATGCGCGGGGTGCCGACCCAGCGGGTCTGTTCGTCGGGGGAGGGGCTGAGCAGGCTGCCGCGGGCGTTGAACAGCTGCGGCTTCCATTCTTCCACGCAGCCCACGCTTTGCCAGCGTTGGACCTGGTCGACGAAGCGCCGGTCGCGGGCGGTGAAGTACTGCGCCCCCAGGTCCAGGGAGCCGGCGTCGCTGCGCTTGCTGGACGCACGGCCGCCCGGGCCGCGGCTTTTGTCGAAGAGGTGTGGCGCGTGCCCGGCCTTGAACAACGCCTGGGCAGCGGAGAGTCCGGCAATGCCGGTACCGATGATCGCAATAGGTACTGTCATGGTGGCCTCGTTACTTCTTTGCACAGACTACGCTTAAGGACAAACCTGTACAATAATCATTGTTAGTATAAGTTACTGTCGTCCTTTTTCCGTTTGCTCTGTGTCTATGTGAGAGCAGTCCGTGGGCAAAAGTGCCGTCTCTCTTAAAAATAGACTAGCGATTTGCCTTCAACGCTACACGAGGAAGCAGTCATGCACATTTTGCTGACCGGCGGTACGGGCCTTATCGGTCGCAGGCTCTGCCAGCACTGGCTGGCGCAGGATCACCGCCTCACGGTGTGGAGTCGCCAGCCGACGAGCGTGGCGCGTTTGTGCGGCCGCGAGGTGGCAGGTATCGGCCGTCTGGACGAGCTGGGTGAAGAGACTGTCGACGCGGTCATCAACCTCGCCGGCGCGCCCATCGCCGACCGGCCATGGACGGAACGCCGTCGCCAGCTGCTGTGGAAAAGCCGCGTCGGCCTCACCGAGCAACTGATCGCCTGGCTGGAGCAGCGCCAGCAGCGCCCCCCGGTGCTGATATCCGGCTCGGCGGTGGGCTACTACGGTGACGGCGGCGAACGCGAGCTTACCGAGCAGTCGCAACCGGTGCGCAAGGACTTCGCCAGCGACCTGTGCATTGCCTGGGAGGAGACGGCCCAGCGTGCCGAAGAGTTGGGCATACGCGTGGTGCTGGTGCGCACCGGGCTGGTGCTGGCCAGCGAGGGCGGCATGCTCAAGCGCCTGAAGGTGCCGTTCAAGCTGGGTGTGGGCGGGCCCATCGGCAGTGGCCGGCAGTTCATGCCCTGGGTGCACATCGACGATCAAATCGGCCTGATTGATTTTCTTTTGCACAAGGACGACGCCAGCGGTCCTTATAATGCCTGTGCGCCAGAGCCGGTGCGCAACCGCGAGTTCGCCCGGCGCCTGGGTCGTGCCCTGCACCGGCCCGCGTTCATGCCCTTGCCGGGGCTGGTGCTGCGGGTGGGCCTGGGCGAGATGTCGGATTTATTGCTGGGCGGCCAACGTGCCCGCCCGGTGCGTTTACTGGCGGCAGGGTTTACCTTCCGTTTCAATGATCTGCAATCGGCGCTGGGCGACCTCGTCCCGCGCCTCTGAAATTAGGACGTTGCATGACCGATCACGCTCTGCTGCTGGTCAACCTGGGTTCGCCAGCTTCCACCTCCGTGGCCGACGTGCGCCGCTACCTCAACCAGTTCCTGATGGACCCGTACGTCATCGACCTGCCCTGGCCGGTGCGGCGGCTGCTGGTGTCGCTGATCCTGATCAAGCGCCCGGAGCAGTCGGCCCACGCCTACGCCAGCATCTGGTGGGACGAAGGCTCGCCCCTGGTCGTGCTCACCCGCCGCCTGGAAGCGGTGATGCGCGAACAGTGGAGCCACGGCCCGGTGGAAATCGCCATGCGCTACGGCGAGCCGTCCCTGGACACCGTGCTCACCCGCCTGGCTGCCCAGGGCGTGCGCGACATTACCCTGGCGCCGCTGTACCCACAGTTCGCCGACAGCACCGTGACCACGGTCATCGAGGAAGCGAAAAAGGTGGTGCAGGAGAAAAAACTGCCGGTGCGCTTCAAGCTGCTGCAGCCGTTCTTCGACCAGCCCGAGTACATCGACGCCCTGGTGGCCAGCGCCAAGCCGTACCTGGACGCGCAGCCGTTCGACCACCTGCTGCTGAGCTTCCACGGCCTGCCCGAACGCCACCTGACCAAGCTCAACCCCGGCCACGACGTGCGCCGTCCCGACTGCTGCGCCGAGTCCAGCCCCGAAGTGCTCGCCAACTGCTACCGCGGCCAGTGCATGCGCAGCGCCGCCGCCTTCGCGGCAAAAATGGGCTTGCCGGACGGCAAGTGGTCAGTGTCGTTCCAGTCGCGGCTGGGCAAGAACAAGTGGATCGAACCCTACACCGAGGCACGCCTCGACGAACTGGCCAAGCAGGGCGTGAAACGCCTGCTGGTGATGTGCCCGGCGTTCGTCGCCGATTGCATCGAGACGCTGGAAGAGATTGGTGACCGCGGCAAGGAGCAGTTTGTCGAGGCGGGGGGGGAGGAGTTGGTGTTGGTGCCTTGCTTGAATGACAACCGGCAGTGGGGGGAGGCGTTGAAGGTGCTTTGTGAGCGGGCGCCAGTGTTGGCGTAGAAATGAAAACGCCGCTATCCCCTCAATGGCGGATAGCGGCGTCGAATGCAGCAAAGCATTAGGTCAGCAAATCACTCCCCAACCTTCTCCTTCCACTCCCCATGCCCCGGCAGGATCAGGTTCAGCGCAATCGCCACCACGGCGCACAGCGCAATCCCTTTCAGGCCAAAGTCATGCGGCCCGGTACCGGTACCGATCAGCACGCCACCGATGCCGAACACCAGGGTCACCGAGATGATCACCAGGTTGCGCGCCTCGCTGAGGTCGATCTTGTGGCGGATCAGGGTGTTCATGCCCACTGCGGCGATGGAGCCGAACAGCAGGCAGAGGATACCGCCCATCACTGGCACCGGGATGCTTTGCAGCAAGGCGCCGAATTTGCCGATGAACGCCAGGCTGATGGCGAAGATCGCCGCCCAGGTCATGATTTTCGGGTTGTAGGCCTTGGTCAGCATCACCGCGCCGGTCACTTCGGCGTAGGTGGTGTTGGGCGGGCCGCCGAACAGGCCGGCGGCGGTGGTGGCGATGCCGTCGCCCAGCAGGGTGCGGTGCAGCCCCGGGGTTTTCAGGTAGTCGCGGCCGGTGACGCTGCCCACGGCGATCACGCCGCCGATGTGTTCGATGGCCGGCGCCAGGGCGACGGGCACGATGAACAGGATGGCCTGCCAGTTGAACGCCGGCGCGGTGAAGTGCGGCAGCGCCAGCCAGGAGGCGGCGGCGATCTTCGCGGTGTCGACCACGCCGAAGGCGAACGACAGGCCGAAGCCCACCAGCACGCCGGCGATGATCGGCACCAGGCGGAAGATGCCCTTGCCGAACACGGCGACGATCAGGGTGGTGAGCAGCGCCGGCATGGAGATGAACATGGCGGTGCTGTACGGCAGCAGTTCGGTGCCGTCACCGGCCTTGCCCATCGCCATGTTGGCGGCGATCGGGGCCATGGCCAGGCCGATGGAGATGATCACCGGGCCGATGACCACGGGCGGCAGCAGGCGGTCGATGAAACCGGTGCCCTTGATCTTCACGGCCAGGCCCAGGAAGGTGTAGACGAAGCCGGCCGCCATTACCCCGCCCATGGTCTCGGCCAGGCCGAACTGGCCCTTGGCGAGGATGATGGGGGTAATGAAGGCGAAGCTCGAGGCCAGGAACACCGGCACCTTGCGCCCGGTGACGATCTGGAACAGCAGAGTCCCGAGACCTGCGGTAAACAGCGCGACATTGGGATCCAGGCCGGTGATCAGCGGCATCAACACCAGCGCGCCGAATGCCACGAAGAGCATTTGCGCACCGGAGAGGATCTGGCGCCACAGCGGGTCGTTGAACTCGTCGGCCATGCTCAAGCGTCCTTCTGCTTGGTGCCGAAGATCTTGTCGCCGGCGTCGCCCAGGCCAGGAATGATGTAACCGTGTTCGTTCAGGCGCTGGTCAACCGAGGCGGTGTAGATTTTCACGTCCGGGTGGGCCTTCTCGACCACGGCGATGCCTTCGGGCGCAGCCACCAGCACCATGGCGCGGATGTCCTTGCAGCCGGCTTTCTTCAGCAGGTCGATGGTGGCGACCATGGAACCACCGGTGGCCAGCATCGGGTCGATGATCATGGCCAGGCGCTCGTCGATCTCGGGCACCAGTTTTTCCAGGTAGGTGTGGGCTTCCAGGGTCTCTTCGTTGCGGGCAACGCCCACGGCGCTGACCTTGGCACCGGGGATCAGGCTGAGCACGCCTTCGAGCATGCCGATGCCGGCGCGCAGGATAGGCACGACGGTGATCTTCTTGCCGGCGATTTTCTCGACCTGGACAGTACCGCACCAGCCGTCGATGTCGTACGTTTCCAGCGGCAGGTCCTTGGTGGCCTCATAGGTCAGCAGCGCGCCGACTTCCTGGGCGAGCTCGCGAAAGTTCTTGGTGCTGATGTCGGCACGGCGCATGAGGCCGAGCTTGTGGCGGATCAGCGGGTGGCGAATCTCGAGGATTGGCATGGGGAAAGGCTCCGGGCGGGCAAAAAAACCGCGCTAGATTAATCTATTCGGATGGCACTGTCGTGCAGACATACTGGACGTTAGTCCAGAAAAGCTTGATCTGTCCCGAACGGATGCGTACCTTTGCCCGCTTTTCTCAGACCACCCCCCCTTTGGAGAGCGTCATGTCCGCTGATCTCGAGCATATCCGTCAAGTCATGGACGAGGCCGACTGCCTGTACACCGAAGCCGAAGTAGAGGCTGCCATCGTTCGTGTTGGCGCGCAGATCACGGCCGAGATGGCCGACAGCAACCCGGTGGTCTTCTGTGTGATGAACGGCGGCCTGATCTTCGCCGGCAAGCTGCTCACCCAGCTGAAGTTCCCGCTGGAAGCCAGCTACCTGCACGCCACCCGCTACCGCAATGAAACCAGCGGCGGCGACTTGTTCTGGAAGGCCAAGCCTGAAGTGTCGTTCATCGACCGCGACGTGCTGATCATCGACGACATTCTCGATGAAGGTCACACCCTGAGCGCCATCATCGACTTCTGCAAGCACGCCGGCGCCCGCGCCGTGCACACGGCCGTGCTGATCGACAAGGACCACGACCGCAAGGCCAGCCCAGGCCTGAAGGCCACCTATTCGGGCCTGCCGTGCATCGACCGCTACATCTTCGGTTATGGCATGGACTACAAGGGCTACTGGCGCAATGCCGCGGGCATCTACGCCGTAAAAGGCATGTAACCCGCCCGTAGCAGCGGCCAAAGGCCGCGTCACCGGCGCCGCCGCAATGCCTGGCACACCGCGTTCGGCCCGGACGCGGCCTGGCGGCCGCTGCTACGAGGGGTTGTGTAGCAGCGGCCAAAGGCCGCGTCACCGGCGCCGCCGCAATGCCTGGCACACCGCGTTCGGCCCAGACGCGGCCTGGCGGCCGCTGCTACGGGGAATTGTGTAGCAGCGGCCAACGGCCGCGTTACCAGGAGGGTGTGCTAGAGTGCTGGGCTGCCTTCCAGGAGCTCGCCCATGCGTTCGATGATTGCCGCACTTGTCCTGCTGTCCAGTCTGCCCCTCGCCGCCGCCCCCCTGCACGCCCAGTTCCTGCCGCCCGATGACCTGGGCCTGCGCAAGGAACAGCCCGAGCAACAGCAATTGCTGCAGATCACCGATTTTTCCGTGGTGGTGGGCAACCAGCGGCTATCCAACCAGCAGCCCATTCCGGTGACTTCCTCGGTGCTGGTGCGGCTCAAGGGCAAGCCACTGAACAAGGGCGCCACCATCGGCCAGGTGCTGCTGACCTTCGACGCCGAAAGCAAAAGCCTGAAGAAGCCCAGCTATGACGACGCCAGCAAGACCCTCACGCTGAATTACCCGCTGGGCCAGTACCGCACCATCATGGACCTGCTGCGCAACGACACCGTGTACGTGCAGTTCCTGACCTACCCCAATGGCCACATCTGGGCCGACCTGCACACGGGCGCCGTTCACGCGCGTTGAGCCGCCTGGCGCGCGGGGGTAAACTCGCTGTCTTTGTGGGAGCTGACTTGCCAGCGAGCTTTTCGGGCGCCCTGAAAAGCTCGCTGGCAAGCCAGCTCCCACCTCCCAGAGCAGCGAGTTGGAGTGGGCAATGCGTAAAGACAAGAAGCAGCTGATTGGTGACGAGATCGGCGACGAGCAGGTCAAGTTGTTCCTGGAATTCGAACCGGTCGACGCCACTTCGCCGTCGCTGCACAAGCTGATCAAGGCCTACCGCGGCCTGCGCGTGGACGATTTCGAGCGCTTCGTGGGGTTCTTCCTTGAAGCCGGCTACGACCTGGACGGCAAGGACGAGCACGGCAACGACTTCATCGCCCTGATCCGTGACCAGCGCAACGCGCCGGACTACATCGAGATCATCGAGAAAGCTCGCGGCTGATTTCCGTCAGCGCAAAAAAAAACGCCCCGAGGGGCGTTTTTTCATGGGCGGCGTTTACGCCAGGTGCTGCTCGGCGGTGTTCGCCTGCGGTGCCAGTTCCAGCGCGGCGTCGCTCTGGGCGCTGACCCGGCGGTACAGGGCCGCGTCGGTTTCCAGGGCTTTCTCGCGGGCCGGGAAGATTTCCTTGAGCTTGGTGGTCCAGGCTTCGGAACGGTACTTCTCGGGGAAGCAGCGCTCGATCAGTTCCAGCATGATCGACACAGTCACCGAAGCGCCCGGCGAGGCACCCAGCAGGGCCGCCAGCGAGCCGTCGGCCGCCGACACCAGTTCGGTACCGAACTGCAGCACGCCGCCTTTTTTCGCGTCTTTCTTGATGATCTGCACGCGCTGGCCGGCCACTTCCAGGCGCCAGTCCTCGGCCTTGGCCTCGGGGTAGAAGCGGCGCAGGGATTCCAGGCGCTGCTCCATGGACTGCATCACTTCGCTCATCAGGTACTTGGTGAGGTCCATGTTGTCCCGCGCCACGGCCAGCATCGGGCCGATGTTGCCGGCACGTACCGACTTGGGCAGGTCCATGAACGAGCCGTGCTTGAGGAACTTGGTGGTGAAGCCGGCGTACGGGCCGAACAGCAGGGAGGTCTTGCCGTCGACGACGCGGGTGTCCAGGTGCGGCACGGACATGGGCGGCGAGCCCACGGCGGCCTGGCTGTAGACCTTGGCCTGGTGGTGCTTGACCACCTCGGGGTTGTCGCAGCGCAGCCACTGGCCGCTGACCGGGAAGCCGCCGAAGCCCTTGCCTTCCTCGATGCCCGACTGCTGCAGCAGCGGCAGGGCAGCGCCACCGGCGCCCAGGAAGACGAACTTGGCGTCGACCTTACGGCTGTTGCCGCTGTTGACGTCCTTGATGGTGACGGTCCAGCCGCTGCCGTTGCGGGTCAGGTCGGTGACGCGCTTGCAGTACTTGACCTGGGCATCCGGGCCGGCAGCCAGGTGCTTGAGCAGCTTGTTGGTCAGGGCGCCGAAGTTGACGTCGGTACCGTGCATGACGCGGGTGGCGGCGATGGCCTGGTCGGCAGGGCGACCAGGCATCATCAGCGGCATCCACTCGTTCATCTTGGCCTTGTCTTCGGTGTACTCCATGTCGGCGAAGGCGTGATGCTGTTTCAGCATCTCGTAACGCTTCTTCAGGAAGTCGATGCCTTTGTCACCCTCGACGTAGCTCAGGTGCGGGACCGGGTTGATGAAGGCACGGGCCGAACCGAAAGTACCCTGCTTGGCCAGGTACGCCCAGAACTGCTTCGACACCTCGAACTGGGCATTGATGTGCACGGCTTTCTTGATGTCGA
This sequence comes from Pseudomonas imperatae, assembly GCF_057128625.1. Classification (NCBI taxonomy): domain Bacteria; kingdom Pseudomonadati; phylum Pseudomonadota; class Gammaproteobacteria; order Pseudomonadales; family Pseudomonadaceae; genus Pseudomonas; species Pseudomonas imperatae. Next base: position 122,649 of record NZ_JBSKHP010000013.1, read on the forward strand.
CCGAACCATCCTTGGCCTGCGGCGTGTAGTTCAGCTCGCAGAGGCCCGCGTGGCCGGTACCGGCGTTGTTCCACGGGTTGGAACTTTCCGCGGCACCGGAGTCCATCAGCTCGACGACTTCCAGCTTGATCGTCGGGTCCAGCTCTTTGAGCAGTACGGCCAGGGTGGCGCTCATGATGCCGGCCCCTACCAATACCACGTCGACTGCTTCGTTATGCGCCATTAACGCGTCTCCAAAATCTTCAGCACCAAATTGACAGCACGGCGTCCCGGTACACATCAGCAGGCCAGGAGTGCCATGTCCGACTCTTCGCAAAAAACGCAAGCTTGTGCGGACGCTACCAACCGGTCCAACAAGTCCCTATGAACTCATTTTCGGGCCCGGTGGGCAATTCGACTTAGGTCAATGCGCCCGCGTTGCCAGTGATCGACCTCAGGCTCCTGACAGGCAGGCGCGGCAGTGCCGACCGTACGGTGCTGAACCGGACGTTGTTAATGCATGTACAGATGCAAAACTGTTCATTTGCTCGCCACACTCTTGTGAAGTAGTGAAAACCGTTTTTTTCACGCTCTTTTGGAGTCGTGAACCTCAAAAAGGCTGCCATGAAGACGCGGGCAGCGGCAGGTCCAGCGAAGGGCGAAAGTGCCGAAAGCATCGGGCACACCGGCTTCAATTGGCCTGTGTGGGCGGCTCTCTGTGGGCTTTGGAGGGCTGGATGCGAGGCATCAGCGGTGTTGCGGGGCCCGATCAGGAGACGTCCTTATAATCGGGGGGAGATTATAACGATGAAACGCGCAGAAAAGATCTTTATTCGTGGAGTTTTCTTGCGCGAATCGTCAAGCGGTGGCCGCGTGACCGATTATCGCACCCTTCCGGGGTTTGACCGGCCCTGGCTACATGACTTTTCCTACATTTGCGCGGGTAGGTTGAATGCTGGTTCCTGACAGGCCCGCACCGTTATACTGGCACCCTATCAATGCCTATTCCTGGAGAGATGAGCATGCTGCAACGCCTGTTGTTCGGTTTGATCGCTGTGACCACCCTGACGCTGGCCGGTTGTGCCAACAGTCCGCAGCAACTCAGCCCGCAACCCGTGCTGAACGCGCAGCTGGCGCCCGTTGGCCAGGGCCAGCCGGTGGTGGTACGCGTGGTGGATGGTCGTCCTTCGCCAACCCTGGGCACCCGTGGTGGCCTGTACCCGGAAACCAGCGCGGTGACCGTCAACGCCAACGACGTGATCCCCAAGCTGCAAGCCCAGGCTGAAGCCGCCGTGCGCCTGCTGGGCTACACCCCGTCGGCCAACAACGGCAGCGCGCCGGTGCTGACCGTGACCCTGGCCAGCCTCACCTACCAGTCGCCGAAAGAAGGCATGTACGTGACCGAGGCCACCATCGGCGCCAACTTCCGTGCTGACGTCAACAACAACGGCCGCCACTATGCTGGCGCCTACGGTGCCTCGCTGAACCAGCGTTTCGGCATGGCGCCGAACGTGGACACCAACACCAAGCTGGTCAGCGACGTGCTCAGCGACGCCCTGACCCGCCTGTTCAAGGACCCGAGCATCGGCCGCACCCTGGGCAACTGATCCAGGCGTCGTCACGAAAAAGCCCGCGCTCCTTCACAGGGGCGCGGGCTTTTTCATGGCCGGGGTTCAGGCGGCTTCGGCGTACAGCTCCAGGAAGCTGATGCCGGTGTCGGCGTCCAGCTCCGGGCAGTCGTCGTGGGGGCAGCCGGCCAGGGCGCAATAGACGAGCCAGTGGCGGTCGTGAACGTTGAACGATAAACCGTTGATCAGAGCTTCCTGCTCTTCACTCTGGGTAACCAGATACAGACGATCCTGATTCTGTGCATGCAACATGACCAGCTCCGTGTCGTGGGTGAGGGTGCACAGAGTGACGGGTTCTGATGACGGCGGTGTGACGCAGGTCAATGCATCGATGTGCTGGCCTCATCGCGACCAAGGTCGGCTCCTACCAAGGCCTGCGTAGGAGCCGACCTTGGTCGCGATGGGGGCGTGCGTTACAGCGGCAGGCCGGCTTTTACGCGGTACTGGTTGCGCACCGGGGTGGCGTATTGCAGCACCAGGTAGGGGCGCTGCTCGACCGGGCAGGCTTCCAGGCGGCGGGCCCATTCGGCGCGGGCCTTGTCCAGCTCTTCGGCGCCGAACACGTCGCTGGCCGCAGGTACGGCCAGGCTCGGGTCGGCGTCGGCCCATTGCGCGTAGGCCAGGTAATGCACCGGGAACAGGCGGTAGCCGGCGAGGATCTGGCGGTCGATCTCGGCCGCCAGCAGCTTGGTGTCCTCGAACGCCTGGCTGATGGGCGGGGCGAAGTTGATGTGCACGCGGCCTTTGTAGCCGGTGATGCCCTGGGCGATGCTGATGTCGTCCTCGCCCGGCGCCTTCTTGTAGGTGCCGGTGGTGGCGCGGGTGTACAGCTCGCGGGCCTTGGCCAGGTCGCAGGGGTCGTATTCGTAGCTGATCGACACCGGGGTCAGGTTCAGCGACTGGATCACCTCGCCGAAGGCTTCGTCCTTGCGGCTCATGTGGAACATCTTCAGGATCGCCGAGTCGGTGCGGTCGTCACCGTCCTTGGCGCGGCCCTCGGCCTGGGCGATCCAGATGGACTGGCAGTCGGTGCGGATCGAGTGGTTGATGTACGCCGACAGCAGTTGGTAGGCCGCCAGCTTCTCGCGGCGGCCGCTGATGGAGCGGTGCACGATGAAACTCTTGTTCAGGCGCATCAGGTCGCTGACGAAGGGCTTCTGCAGCAGGTTGTCGCCAATGGCGATGCGCGGCGTGGGCAGCCCGGCGTGGTACACGGCGTAGTTGACGAAGGCCGGGTCCATGACGATGTCGCGGTGGTTGGCCAGGAACAGGTAGGCACTGCCGGACTTGAACTGCTCGACGCCGGTGTAGGTCACACCGTCAGTGGCACGATCGATGGTGTGATCCACGTAGACTTCGACTTTATCCTGCAAGGTCGCGACACTTTCGATGCCGGCGAACTCACGGCGCAGCCGATGAGCTATAAGAGGTTTGAGCAGCCAGCCGAATGCACCGGCCAGGCGCGGGAAGCGGAAGTGGGTGAGGATATCGAGGAACGCCGGGTCGCTGAGCAGGCGTGCCAGAACGGCAGGGACCTCGGCGTCGTCGTACGGTCGGATGGCATCGAATTCGCCCATCATGCTCTCTTGTTGGAAACGGCTAGGGTAATGAAGTAAGGGCATATCAATAGCCCTTCAAATAGACCGGCGATTATACGCACAAGTCACTACCGGGAGACGGTCATGCTGTTCCAGGAAAGCGAAGACATCGAGTGCCCCTACTGTGGTGAAACGATTCCGGTGCTGCTGGACTTGTCTGGCGGCGATCAGGAATACGTGGAAGATTGTTCCGTGTGTTGCAAACCCATCCGCTTCATACTGCAAGTGCACGATGATGAGTGGATGCTCGACGTCAAAGGCGAGAACGATTGATGCAACGTATCTATGACCCGGAAAGCCTGCTGGAAGCGGAAATGCTGTTGGGCATGCTCGACAGCGAGGGCGTGGCCGCGCACCTGGTGGGGCGCGACCTGGTAGGCGGCATCGGCGACCTGCCGGCCATCGGCCTGCTGGGCCTGACCGTGGCCAATGACCAGGCCGAGCACGCACGCCAGCTCATCGCCGCGTACAATGCCGCCTTGCCGCTGCCGGGCGAAGAGCCGGATAGTTTCCAGGGCGTGCTGGTGTGTTGAGCTGCGCGCCCGTCATCTGAAGAGTCTTGTTGCCCCATGTGTGGACGTTATGCGCTGTTTCGCTGGTCGCCGGCCTTTGCCGCCTTGCCCGGCTTTCCTGCCGACCAGCAGGCGCAATGGAACATTTCCCCCGGTGATTCGGTGCTGATGCAGCGCAACCTCGACGGCCTTCTGCAACTGGACCGCGCCCGCTGGGGGCTGACCCCGCCGTGGCTCACCGACCTGTCGCGCACCCCGGCCCAAGGCCGCGCCGAAACCCTGGCCGAACAGCCAATGTTTCGTGATGCGCTGCGCCTGCGTCGCTGCCTGCTGCCGGCCAACGGCTTCTACGAATGGCGCGGCACGGTGCGCAAGCGGCCGTTCTGGCTGACGCCAGGGGAGGGCAGCTCGCTGTTTTTCGCGGCGGTGTGGGAGGCGTATCCGGTGCAGGAGCAGGTGTGGCTGAGCACCGCGGTGGTGACCCAGGCGGCCATGAGCCAGCGCCGGCCGTTGATTCTCGATGCCGCGGGGCAGGCAGCGTGGCTGGACCCCGCAACGCCGTTGCCGGCGCTGCAGTCATTGCTGGCCAGCAACCCCGTCGCCTTGCGCGAGCGGCCGCTGGCCAACCTGGTGAACGATCCGAAGCTCAATGCGCCGGAGTGCTTGACCCCGGCGTAAATGACGCCCCCCCCACCCGTAGCAGCTGCCGAAGGCGGCGTCACCAGGCAACCCGAATCGTCAGCCCACCCAGCCGCTGACCTGCATGGCCTTGTACACCGCCACCACCGCCAGCACGAAGAACGCACAGGCCGCCAGGCGACGAATCAGGGTGAGCGGCAGTTTCTCGGCGGCGAAGTTGCCCGCCAGCACCACCGGCACGTTGGCCAGCAGCATGCCCAGGGTGGTACCAAGGATCACCAGCAGCAGGTGCGGGTATTGCGCCGCCAGCATCACGGTAGCGACCTGGGTCTTGTCACCGATTTCCGCCAGGAAGAACGCGATCAGGGTGGTCAGGAACGGCCCGAACTTGCGCGCGGTGCTGGCCTCGTCGTCGTCCATCTTGTCGGGCACCAGGGTCCACAGCGCGGTGGCGGTGAAGCTGGCGGCCAGGATCCAGTGCAACGTTGCATCCGAGAAGAAACTGCCGAACCAGGCCCCCACGGCGCCGGCGGCGGCATGGTTGGCGAGGGTGGCGGCGACGATACCGGCAATGATCGGCCATGGCTTGCGGAAGCGCGCAGCCAGGATCAAGGCGAGCAATTGGGTCTTGTCGCCGATCTCCGCCAGGGCAACGATCGCGGTAGGGACAAGAAGTGATTCCAGCATCAGGATTTCCTATGGGGGCGGGTCGACACGGCTATGACACGTACAGCCTCCCCGCCCCGGGTAAGGTGTGCGTGTCATAGGTCTTGTCAAACCCTGAGCCTGTCTGATGCAGGCTGTGAGGTCGCATGCGCCATGGTCTGTGGACCAAGTATGTTGACGCATGCCATGCAAGCTGTTTGCTTGCGGGAGACTACTCCCCTAGGACGGAGCGGATTCTGCCTAGGGAATTTCATTTGGGCAAGCGAAGAATTTAATCAGCGCGTTGCCTGGTAAATCTTGAAACCCTGGCCTTCGGCGCGCACGTGGCAGCTGCCCAGGTGCTCTTCGATCAGCGGTTGGTAGCGCAGGAAGCTATTGGCAACAATGCGCAGTTCGCCGCCTTTTTTCAGATGTTGTGCCGATTTTCGCAGCAGGTTTTCCGATGCCTGGTAGTTGGTGTGCACCCCGGTGTGGAAAGGCGGGTTGCTGACAATCGCGTCCAGGTACAGGGGCGCCGCGTCGATGCCGTCGCCGGTGATCACCTCGCCTTCCAGGCCGTTTGCCGCCAGGGTCATGCGGCTACTGGCCGCAGCGAAGGCGTCCACGTCCAGCAGGGTCAGCTGGCTGTCGGGGTAGCGACGCTTGAGGCTGGCACCCACCACGCCGGCGCCGCAGCCGAAGTCCAGCACGTGGCCGCGCGGCAGGCCGTCCAGGTGCTCCAGCAGCAGCGCGGTGCCGCGGTCCAGGCGGCCGTGGCTGAACACGCCGGGCAGGGTGATGACCGTCAGCGGGCCGTCGGCCAGGGGCAGTTCGTAGCGCTGGGCCAGGCTGTGCAGCTCGATGGCGGCGGGCGCCGTGTCGATGTTGACCTGCCACAGCTGGCAGTGGCGGGCGCTGTCCAGCTTGCGTGGCTTGCCCAGCGCCTGCAACTGCTTGGCCGCGCCTTCGATGCCACCGCGTTTTTCCCCTACCAGGAACAGCGGCTTGCCGCCCAGGCGCGAGGCCAGGGCGTTGAGCAGGTAGTTGGCCAGCTCCCGGGACTTGGGCAGGAACAGCACGGCGGCGTCGAAGTCGCCGGCCGGCGCCTCGGTGCCGAAGTGGCTGCGGGCACCGAAGCGGGCGTTCAGGGCATTGTGGTCGCCGGCGTGCCAGCACCAGCCGTGGGCGTCGGGCAGCGTGCCGAGCAGGTCGTCGGCGGGCAGGCCTGCCAGCAGCAGGCGGCCCTGGAACAAGTCGGCCTGGCGAAGCAGCACTTCACTGCGCGGGTCCATGGTGGGGGCTCCTGGTCAAAAACCGGCGATTCTACCAGAGCCGCCCGGGGTCAGTTGACCTGGCGCAACGGCGTGCCGCTGAAATGCGCCGTGGCGTTTTCCACCACCTGGCCGACGATGCGCTGCCGCGCCTCGCGGCTGCCCCAGGCGCTGTGCGGGGTTACGATCAGCCGCGGGATATCGTCGGCCAGCAGCGGGTTGCCGTGCACCGGCGGTTCCACGCTGAGCACGTCGGTGGCGGCGCCGCCCAGGTGGCCGGCGCGCAGGGCATCGGCCAGCGCCTGTTCGTCGATCATGCCGCCACGGGCGGTGTTGACCACGAACGCGCCGGGCTTGAGCAGCGCCAGCTCGGCGGCGCCGATCATGTTGCGGGTGTGCTCGTTGAGGGGGCAGTGCAGGGTCAGTGCGTCGACCTGCGGCAGCAGCTCGGCCAGCGCCAGGCGGTCTTCGCGCGGCGGCCGGCCGGGCAGTTGCCCCAGCAGCACGCGCATGCCGAACGCCTCGGCCAGGCGCGCCACCGCGCTCCCCAGCTCGCCGTGGCCCAGCAGGCCCAGGGTCTTGCCTTCCAGCTCGACGATGGGGAAGTCCAGCAGGCAGAACTGGCTGGAGCGCTGCCATTGGCCGGCGGCGATAGCCTTCTGGTAGTCCGGCAGGCGGGTGGCCAGGGCCAGCAACAGCATCAGCGTGTGCTGGGCCACCGACGGCGTGCCGTAGCCCTGGCAGTTGCACACGGCGATGCCGCGGGCGCGGGCGGCGGCCAGGTCGACGTTGTTGGTGCCGGTGGCGGTGATCAGGATCAGTTGCAGGTCGGGGCAGGCGGCGATGGTTTCGGCGTCCACCACCACCTTGTTGGTGATGATCACCTGGGCGTCGCGGCAGCGTTCGATGACTTCTGCGGGGCGGGTGGAACCGTGCAGGTCCAGCGGGTTGAAGGCCTGGTGCAGGGGGGTTAGGTCGAGGTCGCCCAGGTCCAGCGAGCTGTAGTCGAGAAACACGGCGCGGCGCAGATCGGTCATCGGTCGGACTCCATGTGAGGTAGGTTTCACGCGGGAAAAATCCTACACGAATTTTCCGGTGGATTTGCTTTGTGAAAATTCAGTGCTAGATTTTCATGAAAATTATCCAATAAAAATTCACGGGCCGGTCCATGTTCAAACAATCCGCGCAGCACGTGCAAAGCTATTACGCCCAGACCTACCCCCAGGGGCTGCCCTTGCGCCCGCGCCTGGAAGGCACACTTGAGGCCGATGTGCTGATCATCGGCGGCGGCTTCAGTGGCCTGCACACGGCACTGCGGCTGGCCCTGAGTGGCCAGCGGGTGGTGGTGCTGGAGGCCAGCCGCCTGGCGTGGGCGGCGTCCGGGCGCAACGGCGGCCAGGCGCTGCTGGGCTGGTCGTGCGACATGGCCCCGCTTGAGCGCGGGCTGGGCCTGGCCGGGGCGCGCGAGCTGTGGGACACCATGGTCTGGGCCAGCCAGGAATTGCGCGAGCTGCCCGGCCGCCATGGTTTCGACGTCGACTACCGCCTGGGCAGCCTGTGGGCGGCGGTGCGCGACAGCCGCGTGCAGCAGCTGCGCGACGCCCAGCGCGAGGCGCGCGAGAAGTGGGGCGACGACCAGGTGCGCTTCATCGACCGCGACGAGCTGCCCCAGTGGATCGACAGCCCACGTTACAAGGCCGCGCTGCTCGACCCGCGCGGCGCCCACCTCAACCCGTTGAAACTGGCCCAGGGCCTGGCCGGCGCCATCGAGCAGGCCGGCGGCCGCCTGTTCGAACAGAGCCAGGTGCTGGGCTACCGCCGCCACGGCGAGGGGTTCGTCGCCCGCACCGAGCACGGTGAAGTCAGCTGCGACGTGCTGGTGCTGGCCTGCAACGCCTATCTGGACGGCCTGGACCGCAGCATTTCCAGCCGCGTGCTGCCGGTAGGCTCGTACCAGGTGGCCACCGAACCGCTGGCCCCGGCGTTGGCGCAGTCGCTGCTGCCGCGCAACAGCTGCGTGATCGACAACCAGTTCGTGCCGGACTATTTCCGCCTGACCCCGGACCACCGCCTGCTGTTCGGCGGCGGCTGCACCTACCTGGGCGGCATTCCCAAGGACGTCGCCACGGCCACCCGGCCGTACCTGGAGCGCGCGTTCCCGCAGCTCAAGGGCGTGGCGCTGGACTACGCCTGGGGCGGCCATATCGACATCAGCATGAAACGCACCCCCGACGTCGGCCGCGATGGCCAGTGCTACTGGCTGCAGGGCTTCTCCGGCCACGGCGTGCTGCCCACCCTGGCGGCAGCGAAGGCGGTAACCGACGCCATCGGCGGCGACGCGCGGTTGCTGCGCCTGTACCAGGCGCTCGACAATCCGCGCTTTCCCGGTGGCCGCTGGCTGGCCGCCCCCCTGGAAGCCGCCGGCAAGGCCTGGTACCGGCTTCGTGACGTAATTTGACGGGCATCTCCCATGAACATGCAGGCAGAAATCGACAGCCTCGCGATCCTGATTCGCGACCTCCGCAAGCACAAGAACCTCACCCTGGGCGAGCTGGCCAAGCGCATCGACCGCTCGGTGGGCTTTCTGTCCCAAGTGGAGCGCGGGCTGTCGCGCCCGACGGTGGCCGACCTCACCGCCATCAGCGAGGCGCTGGGCGTGCCCACTACCTATTTCTACGCGCCGGAGCGCCCGCGCGCGCGCCAGTGGGTTACCCGCCCCAGTGACCGCCGCACCCTGTACTACGCCGGCGGCATCACCGACGTGCTGGCCTCGCCGACCATCGCCGGCGGCTTTTCCATGCTTGAAAGCCACCTGGCGCCGGGCGCCACCAGCGGTGACGGGCACCTCAACGACAGTTCCGAGCAGGGTGGGTTCGTGCTCGAAGGCGAGCTGACCGTATGGCTGGACGGCGACGCCGAGCCGGTGACCCTGCACGCCAACGACAGCTTCCAGCTGCCGCCCCACGCCCAGTTTCGCTACGCCAACTGTACCGACCAAGCCACCCGCGTGTTGTGGGTGTTCAACTGATCGATAACAAGGATAAAAACGATGAGCCCCGCCACGCCCGACCTGCTCAGTGAAGTGCGCGCCTTCCGCGCCAGCCATCCGCAGGTGCGTTACGTCGACCTGATTGCCCTGGACATCCCCGGGCACTTCTACGGCAAGCGTTACCCGGTGGAAATGCTGGAAAAGGTCGCGGCCGGTGGCCCCCTCAAGCTGCCGCAGAACTGCGTGCTGCTGGGCGCCCAGGGCGGGCTGCATGCCATTGGCGATTACTGCTTCAACGACGGCGACCCGGACGCGCCGCGCCGGCTGATTCCCGGCACCCTCAAGCCGGTGAGCTGGGAAGGCCAGCCCCTGGGGCAGATGCTGATCAGCTCGGATGGCACCGCCGCGCCTATCGAGTTCGAACCGCGCGAGGTGCTGGCGCAGGTGATGCAGCGCCTGGCGCGCAAGGGCATTCGCCCGGTGGTGGCCTTCGAGCTGGAGTTCTACCTGTTCGACCGCGCGCTGAAGGACGGCCTGCCGCAATTCCCCCGCGACGCCAGCACCGGCGATGCAGACGACCAGCCCAACATGCACATCGAGCGCCTGTCGCGCTACGCCGCGGTGCTCCATGACATGGTCGAGACCGCCAACCAGCAAGGGGTGGAGGCCAACGTCATCACCGCCGAACTGGGCCCGGGCCAGTTCGAGATCAACTTCGCCCACTGCGACGACGGCCTGCGCGCCGCCGACTGGGCCGCGCTGTTCGCCCGCAGCACCCGCGGCGTGGCGCTCAAGCATGGGCACCGCGCCAGTTTCATGAGCAAACCCTACCTGCACGCGCCCGGCAGCGGCATGCACGTGCACGTCAGCCTCTACGACGCCGCCGGCAACAACCTGCTGGCCGCCGATGACCAGCGGCCGCTGCGTCACGCGGTGGCCGGTTGCCTGGCGCTGCTGCCCCATTGCATGCCGATCTTCGCGGCCAACCACAACGCCTTCCGCCGCTACGGCGCCATGGTCAACGCCGCCAGCCGCGCCAGCTGGGGCTTCGAGGACCGCGACGCGTGCATCCGCATCCCCGAGTCCGACCCGCGCAACCTGCGCATCGAACACCGCCTGGCCGGGGCCGACGCCAACCCGTACCTGGTGCTGGCGGCTATCCTCACCGGCATGGAGCACGGCCTGGAGGCGGGCCTGGAACCCATCGCCCCGCTCAATGAAAACCGCCAGAGCGGCATCGACTTTCCCAAGGACATGCTCGACGCCGTGCGCCACATGCAGGGCCATGCGGCGGTGCGCGAGGGGCTGGGTAGTGAATTTGTCATGGTTTATTGCGAAAACAAGCGCCAGGACCACCTGGCGTTCCTCGACGAGATAGCTGCGCGCGAATACCGCTGGTTCCTCTGAAAAACACGCCGCCCCGCCCTGCGTAGCCGCTGCCGCAGGCTGCGCTGGCCTTGTGCCTCACTGCAGATTTCCAGTGTACATAAAGGCCAGCGCAGCCTGGCGGCAGCGGCTACAAGGGTTTTTTGTTATCTTCGGGGTTTTGTAACTGCCTATGACAAAAGCCCTTGGAGGCCCCTGATGTACTGGACGGAATTTCTCACCGTTGCGCTGATTCACCTGCTGGCCGTCGCCAGCCCCGGCCCCGATTTCGCCGTGGTGGTGCGTGAAAGCGTGACCCACGGCCGGCGCGCCGGCACCTGGACGGCCCTGGGCGTGGGCTCGGCGATTTTCCTCCACGTGGGCTATTCGCTGCTGGGCATCGGCCTGATCGTGTCGCAGTCCATCGTGCTGTTCAACGCCCTGAAATGGCTGGCCGCCGCCTACCTGCTGTACATCGGCTTCAAGGCCATTCGCGCCAAGCCCGCAGCGCCAGGCGCCGAGACCTTCAAGGCCGAGCCGCAGCAGCGCAGCCCCAAGGCTGCCTACGTCGCAGGTTTCATGACCAACGGCCTGAACCCCAAGGCCACGCTGTTCTTCCTGTCGCTGTTCACCGTGGTCATCAATCCCCACACCCCCTTGCTGGTGCAGGCAGGCTATGGTGTATATCTGGCATTCGCCACCGCGGCCTGGTTCTGCCTGGTGGCCATGTTGTTCAGCCAGCAGCGCGTGCGCGACGGCTTCGCCCGCCTGGGCCACTGGTTCGACCGTGGCATGGGCGCGGTATTGATCGCCCTGGGCGTGAAAATTGCTCTGACTGAAATGCACTGAAGCCCCCGGGGGCATGGCAGGCTGGATGCCATCATCGGAAATAATTTCCAATGATTATGCTGTGCCCCGCAGGGTCTAAAGTGTGAAAGTATTTGCCATGCATTTGCACTCAGAATAGGGATCCTCATGATGCAGACTCGCGTTATTCCGCCGGCCGATGGTGCTTACCAATACCCTCTGTTGATCAAGCGGCTGCTGATGTCGGGCAGCCGTTACGAGAAAACCCGCGAGATTGTCTACCGGGATCAGTTGCGCTATAGCTATGCAACGCTCTCCGAGCGCATCGCGCGCCTGGCCAACGTGCTGACCGAGGCGGGGGTAAAGGCGGGCGACACCGTGGCAGTGATGGACTGGGACAGCCATCGCTACCTGGAGGCCATGTTCGCCATTCCGATGATTGGCGCGGTGGTGCACACCGTCAACGTGCGGCTTTCCCCCGAGCAGATCCTGTTCACCATGAACCACGCGGTGGACAAGCTGGTGCTGGTCAACAGCGACTTCGTCGGCCTGTACCAGGCTATCGCGCCGCACCTGACCACCGTCGAGAAGACCCTGCTGCTGACCGACGGCGCGCAGAAGACCGCCGAGTTGCCCAACCTGGTGGGCGAGTATGAGCAACTGCTGGCCGCGGCCAGTCCGAAATACGACTTCCCCGATTTCGACGAGAATTCGGTGGCCACCACCTTCTACACCACCGGCACCACCGGCAACCCCAAGGGCGTGTACTTCACCCACCGCCAGCTGGTGCTGCACACCCTGAGCCTGGCCACCGTCACCGGCAGCCTCGACAGCACCCGCTTCATGGGCACCAACGATGTCTACATGCCCATCACGCCAATGTTCCACGTGCATGCCTGGGGCGTGCCCTACGTGGCCACCATGCTGGGCATCAAGCAGGTCTACCCGGGCCGCTACGAGCCGGAAATGCTGGTGGAGCTGTGGAAGCGCGAGAAGGTCTCGTTCTCCCACTGCGTGCCGACCATCCTGCAGATGCTGCTCAACTGCAAGACCGGCCAGGGCCAGGACTTCGGCGGCTGGAAGATCATCATCGGCGGCAGCTCGCTGAACCGCGCGCTGTACGAGGCCGCAAAAGGCCGCGGCATCCAGCTGACCGCAGCCTACGGCATGTCCGAGACCTGCCCGCTGATTTCCGCCGCGCACATCAACGAAGAGCTGCTGGCGGGCCTTGAAGACGAGCGCACCACCTACCGCATCAAGGCCGGCGTGCCGGTGCCGCTGGTGGAACCGGCGATCATCGACGCCGACGGCAACTTCCTTCCCCACGACGGCGAGACCCAGGGCGAGCTGGTGCTGCGCGCACCCTGGCTGACCATGGGCTACTACCGCGAGCCCGAGAAGGGCGCCGAACTGTGGAAGGGCGGCTGGCTGCACACCGGTGACGTGGCCACCCTGGACGGCAACGGCGCCATCGACATTCGCGACCGCATCAAGGACGTGATCAAGACCGGCGGCGAGTGGGTGTCGTCGCTGGAGCTGGAAGACCTGATCAGCCGTCACCCGGCGGTCAAGGAAGTGGCCGTGGTCGGCATCGCCGACGCCCAGTGGGGCGAGCGGCCGTTCGCGCTGCTGGTGGTGCGCGAAGGCCAAAGCGCTGATGCCCGCGCCCTCAAGGACCACCTGCAGCCGTTCGTCGAGCTGGGCCACATCAACAAGTGGGCCATCCCCAGCCAGATCGCCGTGGTGCCGGAAATTCCCAAGACCAGCGTCGGCAAGCTGGACAAGAAGAAAATCCGCCTCGACATCGCCGAGTGGCAGGCCAGCAACAGCAGCCTGCTGTCCACGCTGTAACGCCTGGCCCGAAGCCGCTGCCACTGGCAGCGGCTTCGGGTCTCCTACACGCTGTGCTGAACCGGCTGGCAGCCGGCTTCCTGCCACCTCCATACATTCAGTCTTTTGCCACGCAAAAGGATATGTATGGAACCTTCTTCCTCCCCATTCGCGCAGGTCACCCGCGTCGGGCTGTTCTTCGACGGCACCGGCAACAACGCGGCCAATGCGCCTTGCGCTGACACCCCGCCGGCCAACCGCAGCGGCAGCCATGCCACGGCCCCCACCAACATCTTCAAGCTCAGCCAGCTGTATAGCGGCCCGGGGGTAAAAGCGTTGTATATCCCGGGCATCGGCACCCAGGCCGGCCGGCCCGACAGCCTGTTGGACAGCGCCCTGGGGCGCGGGCATTCAGGCGTGCTGGCACGGGCCGAGCAAGGCCTGAATGCCATTCGGCAGCTAAACGGCAAGCCGGTGATCGTCGACCTGTTCGGCTTCAGCCGCGGTGCCGCGGCCGCGCGCCATTGTGCCAACCTGCTTCTGCAGGTGCCGGGCGTCAGCGTTGGCTTCATCGGCCTGTTCGACACCGTGGCGGCGGTAGCGGGCCCCGTGAACCTGCAACTGCACCTGGCCCCGGCACGCTTTGCCAACGTGGTGCACCTGGTGGCGCGCGACGAGCACCGGGCGCACTTCCCCTTGGCCCAGGTGTGCGCCGGGCATGTGGAAATCGAAGTGCCGGGGGCGCATGCCGACGTCGGCGGTGGCTATTTCGCGTTGGAGCGGGAGCAGCTGTTGGTGGGGCGCATGCAGGCGCTGACGGTGGCGGCGGGCACGGCGGTCGAGGTGACCTCGATCTATCGCGAGGCCCAGCGAATCAGGGCGGGATGGTTGAGCCGGGGCTGGCCAGCGGACTGCCTCAAGGTACTCGCACCGGCACCGACGCCGGTGCTCGACCGTCAGCAGCCTGCGCAACAGCGGGTGTATGCCGGCGTGCAGTTGGAGCGCGAGGTGCGCGGGGAGTTGTCGCAGGTCTACTTGCGCGTCATGCGCGAATGGGCGGTTGTCCGCGGGGTGCCGCTGGCGCCAGTGGCGAGTGCGCTGCCGGCGAAGCTTGAACCGCTGTGCCAGGGTTTCCTGCGCGGCTATTTTTCCCTGTCGCGGGTGGAGGAGGAATGGTTGCGGCTCCAGTACATCCACCTTTCGGCCCACTGGACCCCGCCGGCGATAGTGCAAGGCAATCAGCCGCGCTCGGGGGCCACGGCGTTGTATATCAATGCCCCGGCGGCCAACGGCAGGCGTGTGCGCCGGCGTTACTGACGCAGCCCGTAGCAGCGGCCGCCAGGCCGCGTCACGAGCGCCGCGTACTTCGTTTGGCTTATGACGCAGCCTTCGGCAGCTGCTACGGGTGGGGGTGTACGGGGTAGAATGCAGGCATCGAACGGCAGCAGAAAGAACCATGAACGCTACCCACCCTACGTTGATCCGCGAAACCTTCCCCGTCGGCCCCCTGCAGTGCAACTGCACCATCATCGGCGACCCCATCAGCAAAAAGGCCATCGTCGTCGACCCGGGCGGCAACCCCGACCTGATCATGGCACGCCTGGACGCCCATGGCCTGAAAGTGGTGAGCATCATCCACACCCATGCTCACCTGGACCACTTCCTGGCCTCGGGCCAGTTGAAGGAGAAGACCGGGGCCACGCTGCACCTGCACAAGGACGACCAGTTCCTGTGGGACAACCTGGAGATGCAATGCCAGATGTTCGGCGTGCCCTACACGCCAGTGCCGCCGCCAGACCGCTGGCTGGGCGATGACGAAGAGCTGGCCTGCGGCTGCGGTGTGGCGCTGCATACGCCTGGGCACACGCCAGGGTCGATGAGTTTCTGGTTCGCCGACGCCAAGCTGCTGATCGCCGGGGACACGCTGTTCCGCCGTGGCATCGGCCGCACGGATTTGTGGGGCGGCGATCAACGGACTATCGTTCGTTCCATCAAGGAGCGTTTGTACCGCCTGGACGAAGACGCCACGGTGGTCACCGGGCACGGCCCGGACACGCGCCTGGGGGACGAAATGCGCGAGAATCCATTTGTTCGTGTCTGAATGTTACTTCACGGAATTCTGACCATTTAAGGTGTCTAATTGGCGCAGCAGTCTGCTCGTCAACAGCCGCTGTTTTACCACTGCAAGTACAGGAGTTTCCTGAAATGTCGCGTCGCCTGATTATTGCTGCCACCGCCGTTGCCCTGCTGGCCGGCTGTGCCTCGCAAAACAACCCGTATGACAACCAGAGCCAGGGTTCTGGCGTGAACAAGACCGCCACCTACGGCGGCCTGGGCGCCCTGGCCGGCGCGGTGGCAGGTGCTGCCATCGACCACAACAACCGCGGCAAGGGCGCGCTGATCGGCGCGGCACTGGGCGGTGCCGGCGGCGCCGGTTATGGCTACTACGCCGACAAGCAGGAGAAGGCCCTGCGTGCCTCCATGGCCAACACTGGCGTGCAGGTACAGCGTGAAGGTGACCAGATCAAGCTGATCATGCCGGGCAACATCACCTTCGCCACCGACTCGTCGTCGATCGCGCCAAGCTTCTACTCGCCGCTGAACAACCTGGCCGGTTCGTTCAAGCAGTACAACCAGAACCTGATCGAGATCGTCGGCTACACCGACAGCACCGGCAGCCGCCAGCACAACATGGACCTGTCCCAGGCCCGTGCCCAGAGCGTGGCCACCTACCTGACCTCCCAGGGCGTGGATCCGTCCCACGTGTCGGTGCGCGGTGCCGGCCCTGACCAGCCTATTGCCAGCAACGCCGATGCCAACGGCCGTGCGCAGAACCGCCGGGTAGAGGTCAACCTCAAGCCGCTGCCGGGTGCGCAGTACCAGCAGCAGTAAATGAAAAATCCCGCCTCATGGCGGGATTTTTTTGTGGGAGCTGGCTTGCCAGCGAGCTTTTGGGCCCATCGAAAAACTCGCTGGCAAGCCAGCTCCCACCTGTCAGTGTTTCATCTTGTCCAGCGCTTCATCTTTCGCCACCCACAGCTCGTTCACCCACTGCTGGAACTGCGCCCGGTACTGCACGTCCTGGTCGTAGCTGCGGCCGATGAACTGCGCCGGGATGGCGATCTCTTCCAGCTGCACCGTCACATTGCGCACCCGCCCGCACAGCAGGTCCCAGAACCCTGGGCGGCCGCCCGGGTAGTCGATGGTGACGTTGACGATGGACTCCAGCTGCTCGCCCATGGCATCCAGCACGAAGGCGATGCCACCGGCCTTGGGCTTGAGCAGGTGCCTGAACGGCGACTGCTGCTGGGCGTGCTTGGCCGGGGTGAAGCGCGTGCCCTCGGCGAAGTTGAAGATGGCCGTGGGCTTGCCGGCGAACCGGGCGCAGGTGCGGCGCGTGGTTTCCAGGTCCTTGCCCTGCTTCTCCGGGTGCTTGGCCAGGTAGGCCTTGGAGTAGCGTTTCATGAACGGGAAGCCCAGGGCCCACCAGGCCAGGCCTATCACGGGCACCCAGATCAGTTCCTGCTTGAGGAAGAACTTCAGCGGCCGGATGCGCCGGTTGAGCACGTACTGCAGCGCCAGGATGTCGACCCAGCTCTGGTGGTTGCTGGTGATCAGGTACGAGTGCTGGTAGTCCAGCCCCTGCAGGCCACTGACCTGCCAGCGGGTGCGGCACAGCAGTTTCATCCAGCCCTTGTTCAGGGTGATCCAGGCTTCGTGGATGTGACGCATCAGCACGTCGGTCACGCGCTGCGCCGCCGGGAAGGGCAGGCACAGCTTGAACAGGCTGACGATGAACAGCGGGGTGCAGCACAGCACGGTGTTGCACGCCAACAACAGCGAGGCGATCACGCCTCGCACTGGCGCCGGAATCGGTTTCATGGGGTTTCCTGGTTAGCCACGCGGCGGTGAGCCTGGATGGCGGTGAGGGCGATGGTGTAGACGATGTCGTCGACCTGGGCGCCGCGCGGCAGGTCGTTGACCGGCTTGCGCAGGCCTTGCAGCATGGGGCCCAGGCTGACGCAGTCGGCGCTGCGCTGCACCGCCTTGTGGGTGGTGTTGCCGGTGTTCAGGTCGGGGAACACGAACACCGTGGCGCGCCCGGCCACCTCGCTGTTGGGGGCCAGCTGGCGGGCGATGGTCTCGTTGGCGGCGGCGTCGTACTGCAGCGGGCCGTCGATCAGCAGGTCGCGCTGGGCCTCGCGGGCCAGCAGGGTGGCTTCGCGGACCTTCTCGACGTCGTCGCCGCTGGCCGAGTCGCCACTGGAATAGCTGATCATCGCCACCCGCGCAGGAATGCCGAAGGCCTCGGCGGAGTCGGCGCTCTGCCGGGCGATTTCCGCCAGCTCGCCGGCGCTGGGGTGCGGGTTCATCACGCAGTCGCCGTACACTAGCACCTGGTCGGGGAACAGCATGAAGAACACCGAGGACACCAGGCTGCAGCCCGGCGCGGTCTTGATCAGCTGCAGGGCCGGGCGGATGGTGTTGGCGGTGGAGTGCACCAGGCCCGACACCAGGCCGTCGACCTCGTCGAGGGCGAGCATCATGGTGCCGATCACCACGTTGTCTTCCAGCTGCTGCTCGGCCATGGGCGCGTTCAGGCTCTTGCTCTTGCGCAGCGCCACCATGGGTTCCACGTAGCGCTCGCGCACCACTTCCGGGTCGAGGATCTCCAGCCCCTCGGGCAGCACGATGCCCTGGGCGCTTGCCACCGCGTGCACGTCCGCAGGCTTGGCCAGCAGCACGCAACGGGCGATGCCGCGGGCCTGGCAGATGGCCGCCGCCTGCACCATCAGCGGCTCGGCGCCTTCAGGCAGGACGATGCGCTTGTTGGCGTGCTGGGCGCGCTGGATCAGTTGGTAGCGGAACACTGCCGGCGACAGCCGCAGCTCGCGCGGGGTGCCGCAGCGCTGGTGCAGCCAGTGGGCGTCGAGGTGGCTGGCGACGAAGTCGGTGATGATCTCCGCGCGCTCGCGGTCATCGATGGGTATTTCCTTGTTCAGCTGGTTGAGCTGGGTGGCGGTGTCGTAGGAGCCGGTGCTCACCGACAGCACCGGTAGCCCGGCCTGCAGCGCACCGCGGCACAGCTCCATCAGGCGTGGGTCGGGCAGGGTGTCGCTGGTCAGCAGCAGGCCGGCCAGGGGCACGCCGTTGAGGGCGGCCAGGCTCACCGCCAGGATGATGTCGTCGCGGTCGCCGGGGGTCACCACCAGCACGCCGGGCTTGAGCAGCTGCAGGGTGTTGAGCACGGTGCGCGCGCAGATGATGATTTTCGACATGCGCCGGGTTTCATAGTCGCCGGCGTTGATCACCTGGGCGCCCAGCAACTCGGCCACGTCGCGGGTGCGGGGGGCGTTGAGGTCGGCCTGGTAGGGAATGCAGCCCAGCAGGCGGAAGTCGCCGCCACGCAGCAGCGGCGAGTGTTCCTTGAGGCGCGCGGCGAAGGCTTCCAGGCTCTCGTCGGTGCGCACCTTGTTGAGGATCACCCCGAGCACCTTCGGGTCGCGCGGGCCGCCGAACAATTGCGCCTGCAACTCCACCCGGCCGGACAGCTCGGCCAGCACTTCGGTCTCGCTGGCGGCGGACACCAGGATCACGTCGGCGTCCATGCTCTTGGCCAGGTGCTGGTTGACCCGCGCCGCGTAGCTGGCGTGGCGGGTGGGCACCATGCCCTCGACAATCAGCACGTCCTTGCCCACCGACGCCTGCTGGTACAGGGTGATGATTTCCTCCAGCAGTTCGTCCAGCTGGCCGTCGCCCAGCATGCGCTCGACGTGGGCCAGGCCCAGGGGCTTGGGTGGGTTGAGGCCGTGGGTGCGCGCCATCAGTTCGGTGGAACGTTCCGGGCCGGTGTCGCCGGGGTGCGGCTGGGCGATGGGCTTGAAGAAACCGACGGTCAGGCCGGCACGCTCCAGGGTGCGCACCAGGCCCAGGCTGATGGAAGTGAGGCCGACGCCGAAATCAGTTGGCGCGATAAAAAATGTCTGCATGCGAGCTTCCCGAATGAGCACTGCGCGGGCGTCGGCCTATGGCTGGCCGATCGCGAAATCAGTTGCCAAGGGTATCGTTATCCTCCAGCCGTGCACACCAGCCGCAGCGAAAGCTTTTGCCTATTTGTTGTGCGCGTTGTTGCGGGTCCAGCACCCACGGGCGCGACTGCCAGGGCGGCTGGTGGCGCAGGTGCTGGGTGTGGCCGCAGGACAGCACGGCGACCCAGTCGCCGTGTTCGTCGCGGATGAAATCTACGATTGTGGTGGTGTTCATCGGTTCCGTTGGTCCGGGTTGCGTTCGCTTTCGGGCGACGCCTTGGTTACACTTGTTCGTTCTACATTCTTATGCAAAAAGGTGTCGCCCCATGCCGATCGCTGCCAACAAGGCTGTCTCCATCGACTATACCCTGACCAACGACGCTGGTGAGGTCATCGACAGCTCCGCCGGCGGCGCGCCGCTGGTGTACCTGCAAGGCGCAGGTAACATTATTCCAGGCCTGGAAAAGGCCCTGGAAGGCAAGGACGTCGGTGAAGAACTGACCGTTGCCATCGAACCTGAAGAAGCCTACGGCGAGTACTCGGCCGAACTGGTCAGCACCTTGAGCCGCAGCATGTTCGAAGGCGTCGACGAACTGGAAGTGGGCATGCAGTTCCACGCTTCCGCGCCGGACGGCCAGATGCAAATCGTCACCATCCGTGACCTGGACGGCGACGACGTCACCGTCGACGGCAACCACCCGCTGGCCGGCCAGCGCCTGAACTTCCAGGTCAAGATCGTCGCCATCCGTGACGCCAGCCAGGAAGAAATCGCCCACGGTCACGTGCACGGCGAAGGTGGTCACCACCATTAATCCGCGCGCGTAAGCCCGGATAGCCAAAAGGCGTCCGTTCGGGCCTGATGAAATCTCGCAAGAGTGTTCATCGGGCTTGGACGGGCGCCTTTTTTGTCTGCTAGTGTTTCGCACAGCGCCTTTGCGCCACAGGGATATGGAATAGGGGAGTTAGTCATGAGTATTTTCCACGACCTTAAACTGCAGGCGCTCGACGGCCAGGAACTGCCCCTGGCGCCCTTCAAGGGCAAGGTGGTGCTAGTGGTCAACGTGGCGTCCAAATGTGGCCTGACGCCGCAATACGCCGCCCTGGAGAACCTGTACCAGACCTTCAAGGACAAGGGGTTCAGTGTGCTGGGCCTGCCGTGCAACCAGTTTGCCGGGCAGGAACCGGGCAGCGAGCAGGAGATCCAGCAATTCTGCAGCCTCAACTACGGGGTGACGTTCCCCCTGAGCGCCAAGCTGGAGGTGAACGGCCATGGCCGCCACCGCCTCTACCAGCTGCTGGCGGGCGAGGGTGCGGAGTTCCCCGGTGACATCACCTGGAACTTCGAGAAGTTCCTGGTGGGCAAGGACGGCCGCGTGCTGGCGCGTTTCTCGCCGCGCACCGCGCCGGACGATCCCACGGTGGTCCACGCCATCGAAAAAGCCCTGGGCTGAGGCCCACGCGGCCGGGCCCTCGTGCCCGGCTAGCGGCGCTTATCACTGCAATCAATAGTGCTGTCAGCCACGCTGGCGGCGTTTTATGCTGCGGGTCTTTGAGCCATCTTTCAGAGGATCTGCGCATGTCGGTCAACGCTCTGTTCAAGCCGTTCCAGTTGGGTGCCCTGCAGCTGCCGAGCCGCGTGGTGATGGCGCCCATGACCCGTTCGTTCTCGCCCGGTGGCGTGCCAACCGCCAAGGTGGTGGAGTACTACCGCCGTCGCGCCGCCGCCGGCGTCGGCCTGATCGTCACCGAAGGCACCACCGTGGGCCACAAGGCCGCCAACGGCTACCCGCACGTGCCGCGCTTCTACGGCATCGACGCGCTGGCAGGCTGGAAGCAAGTGGTGGACGCGGTGCACGCCGAGGGCGGCAAGATCGTTCCGCAACTGTGGCACGTGGGCAACGTGCGGCGCCTGGGCACCGAGCCTGACGCCGCAGTGCCGGGCTACGGCCCCCAGGGCAAGGTCAAGGACGGCAAGGTGCTGATCCATGGCATGAGCCACCAGGACATCGCCGACGTGATCGCCGCGTTCGCCCAGGCCGCTGCCGACGCCAAGGCCATCGGCATGGACGGCGTGGAGATCCATGGCGCCCACGGCTACCTGATCGACCAGTTCTTCTGGGAAGGCACCAACCAGCGCGATGACGAATACGGTGGCAGCCTGGCCAAGCGCTCGCGCTTCGCCATCGAGCTGGTCCAGGCCGTGCGCGCTGCCGTGGGGCCGGGCTTCCCGATCATCTTCCGCTTCTCGCAGTGGAAACAGCAGGACTACAGCGCGCGCCTGGTGCAGACCCCGGAAGCCCTGGGGCAATTCCTGCAGCCACTGGCCGACGCCGGGGTGGACATTTTCCACTGCTCGACGCGGCGTTTCTGGGAGCCGGAATTCGAAGGTTCCGACCTCAACCTGGCCGGCTGGACCCGCCACCTCACCGGCAAGCCGACCATCACCGTGGGCAGCGTTGGCCTGGACGGCGAGTTCCTGCAGTTCATGGTCGACACCGACAAGGTGGCGCAGCCCGCCAGCCTGGAAAACCTGCTGCAGCGCCTGAACGCCGAGGAGTTCGACCTGGTGGCGGTGGGCCGTGCCTTGCTGGTGGACCCGGACTGGGCCGCCAAGGTGCGTGACGGCCGCGAGCAGGACATCCTGCCCTTCAGCCGGGAAGCGTTGACGAGCCTGGTTTGATCGCAAACCCGCCCATGCGTTGCGCGGCGGCCTGACAGGCGCCGCGCAGCTGGGTTTCGAATTGCTCGATGATTGCCGCCCAGCCCTGGCGGCTGGCGTGCTGGCGTGCATTGAGGCGGATGCGGCGCAGGGTTTCGCTGTCTTCCAGCAGCCAGCCGGCGGCGTCGATGAAGGCTTCTTCGTCGCCCGGCATGGCCAGGGCGCCGTTGTGGCCGTGGCGAATGTGCTGGCCGGCGGCGGCCTCGTCGTAGGCCACCACGCCCAGGCCCGAGGCCAGGGCTTCGAGCACCACGTTGCCGAAGGTCTCGCTGAGGCTGGGGAACAGGAACACGTCGCCGCTGGCGTAGTGCATTGCCAGCTCCTCGCCCCGTTGCGCGCCACAGAAAATCGCCTCGGGCAGCTCCTGTTCAAGTTGCGCCCGTTGCGGCCCATCACCGACGATCACCAGCCGCAGGCGCTGCAGTGGGTAATGCAGTTGCAGGGTCTGCAGGCTGCGTTTGAGCAGGCCGAGGTTCTTTTCCGGCGCCAGCCGGCCCACATGGATCAAGGCAATGTCGTCTGGCCCCAGCCCCCAGCTGTCGCGCAGGGCCTGGCTGCGCCGTGCCGGGTTGAACAACTGGCTGTCCACCCCGCGCGACAGCAGTGCCAGGCGCTCGAAGCCGCGGCGTTCCAGGCTGTGGCGCTGGGTGGCGCTGGGCACCAGGGTCAGTTGGGTGCGGTTGTGGAACCAGCGCAGGTAGCCGGTGAGCAGGCGCGTCAGCAGGCCCAGGCCATAGTCGCGGGTGTATTGCTGGAAATTGGTGTGGAAACCACTGACCACGGCGATCTTGAGGCGCCGCGCCGCGCGCAGGGCGTTCAGGCCCAACGGGCCTTCGGTGGCGATGTACAGCACGTCGGGGCGCACCCGGCGCCAGCGCCGCAGCAGCTTGTGCATCGACGCCTGGCCCCATTGCAGGCCGGGGTAGCCAGGCAGTGGCCAGCCGCGGCAGAGCATCAGTTCGTCGTCTGCCCCATTCCGTTCGTCGACGTTTTGCCGTGGCCGCACGATCTCGACGTGGTGGCCGCGGGCCCGCAGGCCATCGCTCAGGCGGCCAAGGGTATTGGCCACACCGTTGATTTCGGATGGAAAGGTTTCGGTAACCAGGGTGATGCGCAGCGGTGGTGTGGTCATGGAACCAGTGTCGGATCAGGGGATTGCGGGCGTATTTCACCCCCGTGACGAATTCATGACGCCTACGCCCGGCGATAAATCGCCTAGTGTTTAGAGACAACCTGCGCGCAACCGGGTGATCGCCATGACCGATAACCTTTACGCGCCGCCTCAGGCGGATCTGCGTATGCCAGCGGTCAGGGAGCCCGCGTTCTACACCGTCTCGGATGGCAAGTTTTTCACCTTGTTTTTCGCCAGCCTGGGGCTTTACCTGGTGTATTGGTCATGGAAGAACTGGCGCCGCTACCAGCGCGCCACCGGTGCCAAGGTCTCGCCCCTGGCCCGCGGCCTGCTGCCGCTGTTCTTCACCCACGCCCTGCTGTTTCGCGCCGAGGACCTGCTGCAGGCGCGCGGCATGCACGCCATCGAGCCGCCCGAAGTGTGGGCCAACCGCTTTGTGGTGGCGACGGTGCTGGGGCTGCTGTTCAACGGCATGGCGCGGGCGGGCATTGGTTACCCGTTGACCGACCTGGGCTGCCTGGCGGCGCTGGTGGTGCAGGGGCTGGCGGTGTGCAAGGGGCAGCAGTTGCTGAACTTTGCTGCGGACGACCCGTTGGGCGAGGCCAACTCCCGGCTGCACTGGGTGGATTATGTGTGCATGGTGCCGGGGATATTGTTGTGGGTGTTTATCCTGCTGGCGTATTGGGCCGATACGCCGTAACGGCTTTTGTGGGAGCTGGCTTGCCAGCGAGCTGTGCGGGCCTCAAAAGCTCGCTGGCAAGCCAGCTCCCACATTACGGCTCAACCGCGTTCCCGCACCCAGAACAGGGTGGCGCCGGCTACCGCCGCCGGCATCATCAGCAGGTTCACCACCGGTATCAGCAGCACCAGGTAGACAATCCCGCCAAACCCCAGGCTCTGCCAGCGCTTCTGGCGCAGCCAGGCGAGCATGTCGGGCCAGCTCATCTTGTGGTTGTCGGCCGGGTAGTCGATGTACTGGATGGCCATCATCCACACGCCGAACAGCAGCCACAGCGGCGCCGCTACCACGTTCACCACCGGGATCAGCGACAGCACGAACAACGCCAGGGTGCGCGGCAGGAAATAGCCCAGCTTGCGCAGCTCGCGGTTGAGGGTGCGCGGCACCTCGCGGGCCAGCTCGGCCCATTTGAACGGAGGGAAATCGTCCTGCCCACGCACCACCACTTCCACTTTTTCCGCCAGGAAGCTGTTGAACGGCGCGGCGACAATGTTGGCCACCAGGGTGAAGCAGAAGAACACCATCAGCACCACCAGCGCCACGAACAGCGGCCAGAGGATATAGCTGAGGAAGCCCAGCCACGACGGCAGCGTGGGCATCAGGTGGTCGACCCATTGGCGGAATTCATGGCCGGCGAAATAGATAAGCCCGGCGAACAGCACCAGGTTGATGGCCAGCGGCAGCAGGACGAAGAGTCGCAGGCCGGGGCTGAGGACCAGTTTCAGGCCTTCGCGCAGGTATTGCGGGCCGGACAGGACAGGCGCGTGCATGGTGTGCTCCGAGTTGAAAACTGGCCGACATTACCGGCTTTGGGCCCTGTGGGAAAGTGAAGCAATGTGCTGTAACAAAGCCTTCGAGTGCCAGGTCCGATCGGATAGAGCGGGGCTATGAGGTGGATTGTGAATCGATATTTCCTTACCCTTGGCCCCCTCGCTACAGTGCGCACATCAAATTTCTTAACCCTTTTCCTCAATTTTGCATTTCAAGGAGTTTCCATGACCATTCTCGTCAACAAGCAGGCCCCTGACTTCGACGCCCCGGCCGTACTGGGCGACGGTTCGATCGTCGACAGCTTCAAGCTGTCCTCGCTGCACGGCAAGTACATCGTGCTGTTCTTCTGGCCGCTGGACTTCACCTTCGTCTGCCCATCGGAAATCATTGCCCACAACAACCGCATCGCCAAATTCCGCGAGCTGGGTGTTGAAGTGGTTGGCGTGTCCATCGATTCGCAGTTCACCCACTACGCCTGGCGCAGCACCCCGGTGGAGAAGGGTGGCATCGGCGAAGTCGAGTTCACCATGGTGGCCGACGTCAAGCACGAGATCACCCGTGCCTACGGCATCGAGCACGAAGACGGCGTGGCCCTGCGCGCTTCGTTCCTGATCGACCAGAAAGGCGTGGTACAGCACCAGGTGGTCAACAACCTGCCGCTGGGCCGTGAAGTCGACGAAATGGTGCGCCTGGTCGAAGCCCTGCAATTCACCGAACAGTATGGCGAAGTCTGCCCAGCCGGCTGGCGCCCAGGCCAGAAAGGCATGAAGGCCGACGCCCAAGGCGTGGCCGACTACCTGGCCGAGAACGCCACCAGCCTGTAAGCGGTTTCCAGGACGGGTGAGCAATAGCCTTCCCCAAGGTTTCAGCCGTCCTTTTTTAATTCCAGCCGGTTCGCCGGCCTCGGGCCCCCGGCGTACAATGTCGGGGTCCATAGGAGTCAGCCATGTCTGAAGCACGTCATTCCCGAGTGATCATCCTCGGTTCCGGCCCTGCCGGTTACAGCGCTGCCGTCTACGCAGCCCGCGCCAACCTCAAGCCGCTGCTGATCACCGGCATGCAGGCCGGCGGTCAACTGACCACCACCACCGAAGTCGACAACTGGCCGGGCGACGTCCACGGCCTGACCGGCCCGGCGCTGATGGAGCGCATGCGCGAGCACGCCGAGCGTTTCGAGACCGAGATCATCTTCGACCACATCGAAGGCGTTGACCTGGCCAAGCGCCCGTTCACCCTGACCGGCCAAGGCACCAGCTACACCTGCGACGCGCTGATCATCGCCACTGGCGCCAGCGCCCGCTACCTGGGCCTGCCGTCGGAAGAAACGTTCATGGGCAAGGGCGTTTCGGCCTGCGCCACCTGCGACGGTTTCTTCTACCGCAACAAGCCGGTCGCCGTGGTGGGCGGTGGCAACACGGCCGTGGAAGAAGCGCTGTACCTGGCCAACATCGCCAGCAAGGTCACCCTGGTGCACCGCCGCGAGACTTTCCGCGCCGAGAAGATCCTGATCGACAAGCTGCACGCCCGCGTGGCCGAAGGCAAGATCGAGCTCAAGCTCAACGCCACCCTGGACGAAGTGCTGGGTGACAACATGGGCGTGACCGGTGCGCGCCTGAAGAACAACGACGGCAGCTTCGACGAGCTGAAAGTCGACGGCGTGTTCATTGCCATCGGCCACACCCCGAACACCTCGCTGTTCGAAGGCCAGCTGGCCCTGAAGGACGGCTACATGGTGGTCAGCGGCGGCCGTGAAGGCAACGCCACCGCTACCAGCGTCGAGGGCGTGTTCGCCGCCGGCGACGTGGCCGACCACGTGTACCGCCAGGCCATCACCTCGGCCGGCGCCGGCTGCATGGCTGCGCTGGACGTGGAACGCTACCTGGACGGCCTGCAGAACGCTTCGTTCTAATCAAGCCAGGGGCGGGGCGGGCTTGATGTGGGAGCTGGCTTGCCAGCGAGTTTTTGAGCATTGAAAAGCTCGCTGGCAAGCCAGCTCCCACAATTGCAAACTGCCTTGCCTGCAGCCAGGCATAAAAAAACCGGCCATCAAGGCCGGTTTTTTTGTGGGCAGGTATCAGCCCTTGCGCGCCAGCGGCTGCGCGGCAAACTTCACCCCGGCCAGGCCGTGGGCGATCAGGTTGCGGATGTTGCCGTGGTCGCTGCCTTCAGGCGTGGCCACTACCGAACGGTAGTGCTCGCCGAACGCCAGCAGCGCTTCCTGGTCGCTCAGGCCTTCCAGCACGGCCAGGCCCAGGGTCTTGCACGAGCCTTCGTTCTGGCCGGCGGCGTTTTCCAGCGCACCGTTGCTGAAGGCCTGCGGCTGGTAGTCGTAATGCGCGGCCACGAACGCCAGGGTGTCGGCGAAGACGTGTTCGCCGGTGGCGAGGCTGGCGCGCAGGGTATTCAATTCAGTCATGCTGTTTTCCTTTGGCGAACGCCGCTTGCTGTTCGGCGCTGGCTTCTTGCTGATAAAGAGTCTTCCACTGGTTGTACGGCATGCCGTACACGACTTCACGGGCGTCATCCAGGCTGACCTCGATGTGACGCTCGTCGGCCTCGGCCTTGTACCACTTGGACAGGCAGTTGCGGCAGAAACCGGCCAGGTTCATCAGGTCGATGTTCTGCACGTCGGTGCGCTTGCCCAGGTGCTCCACCAGGCGGCGGAAGGCCGCGGCTTCAAGTTCCAGGCGTTGTTGATCGTTCATGGTGCGGTTTCCGTTCAGCGGCGTGCCGCGAGGGTGATCGACACCGACTCGGCAAAGCGCAGGGCATGGGGTTTATCGACTTCGACTTCGGCGTACAGCACGGCCTGGTTGGCCATCACCAGGTCCAGCAGTTCCTGGGTAAGACGTTCCAGCAGGGCAAAGCGGTTGCCCTCCACGTGCTGGATCACCGCCTTGGTGATGGTGCGGTAGTTCAGCGCGTGGTCGATGTCGTTGTCACGCACCGCTTCCTGGGCCGCATACAGGATGGTCAGGTTGATCAGCACATCCTGCTTGTTGAGGATCTCGTCCTCGTTGATTCCGATGAAGGTGCGCAGGCACAGGTCCTTGACCCGGATGCGCGCCATTCCTGGCTCCAGTTGTGGCATTACTTGCTCCGTCCAATCAATTGCAGGAATTCCTGGCGGGTGGTGCTCGAGTCGCGGAAGGCACCGAGCATCACCGAGGTGTTCATCACCGAATTCTGTTTTTCCACGCCGCGCATCATCATGCACATGTGCTTGGCCTCGATCACCACGGCCACGCCGGCGGCGCCGGTCACGTCACGCACCGCCTCGGCGATCTGGCGGGTGAGGTTCTCCTGGATCTGCAGGCGCCGGGCGAACATGTCGACGATGCGCGCGATCTTCGACAGCCCCAGCACCTTGCCGGTGGGGATGTAGGCCACGTGGGCCTTGCCGATGAAGGGCAGCAGGTGGTGCTCGCACAGCGAGTACAGCTCGATGTCCTGGACGATCACCATCTCGTCGTTGTCGGAGGCGAACAGCGCACCGTTGACGATCTCCTCCAGGGTCTGGCCGTAGCCGTGACACAGGTACTGCATGGCCTTGGCCGCGCGCTTGGGGGTGTCGAGCAGGCCCTCGCGGTCCGGGTCTTCACCCAGGTCCTGGAGGATCGCGCGGTAGTGTTGCGGCAGGCTGGGGTTCATGGAAGCTACTTCCTCGCGCGGGGCGCTTATTTTACGTGCCGGCCGCCGTTGACGGTCAAGGTAGTGCCGGTGACATAGGGGTTGTCGAGCAGGTAGCGCAGGCTCTGGTACACCACCTGCGGCCCTGGCTCGATGCCCATGGCCGACTTGGCCAGGGTCTTGGCGCGGTACGCCGCGTCGTCGTCTTCATTGAACATCAGCAGCGCCGGGGCGATGCCGTTGACCTTGATGCGTGGCGCGTACTTGGCGGCGAACGACAGGGTCAGGCTGTCCAGGCCGGCCTTGCTGGCGCAGTAGGCGATGTGCTTGCTGCTGCCCTTGCGGGTCACGTCATCGCTGATGTGCACGATGTCCGCCACTTCACTGGCATGCAGCAGGTCGGCGCAGTGCAGGTTGATCAGGTAGGGCGCGAGCATGTGCACGCTGACCATCTGTGCGAAGGCCTGGGCTTCCTCGCCCGGCGTTTCTGCCTGCCAGGCCGATGCATTATGAACGATGGCACGCAGCCCGCTGGTGTGTTTCTTCAGCAAGGCGATGAACGCGAGGATACCCGCCTCGCTGGAGAAATCCCCGAACAACGTCACCGCGCCGCGCTCGCGCAGGCGCGCCAGGCTGTCGCGCTCGCTGCGGTAGCTGACGATCACCGGCTGGCCGTCGTCCAGCAGGCGCTCGGCGCAGTGCAGGCCGACGCGCTGGCTGGCGCCGGTGATGAGAATAGGGGCGGGGCGGGGCATGCAGTGGCTCGCGGCAGGTGTCTATCCGGAACTTATACCACTGGCGGGCCAGTGCACAACCGCCCCGTAGCAGCGGCCGCAAGGCCGCGTCCCAGGCACCGCGGTACACCGGGCGCGCGCTGACGCAGCCTTCGGCAGCTGCTACGAGGGTTGGTGGACGGCGGCGGGGCGCTGTGGCACTGCGTGCAACCAGTTATGTAGCAACCGCGTGGACAGCGGAATGAAGAAGTACACCATGATTGGCGTCAGGGCCAGGGTGCTGACCATGATGCGCGGCACCAGGCTCAGCTCGCCCAGCAGCGGGCCCAGGACGAAGTTGAACAGCAGCGACACCGGGAAAAACGCCAGCCAGATGGCTACCGCCTGCTTCCAGCGCGGCGGCCGTATGTGGCCAGTGTCGCCGAACCAGCCGTCGATGCCGCTGACCCGGTGTTCGTGGGGCTGGGCGAACAGGCCGCTGCCACGGGCCAGCCAGGCGCTGCGCGAGGCCGAGTGTTCCCAGGCGTGCAGGGTGGTTTCGTCGGCGAAGCGGAAGATGATCTGGAATTCGTCGTCATCGGGGGGCGGGGCCAGCACGCCGGAGCCCAGGTAGCCGGGGAAGTCGGTGGCCAGTTGTTCGCCTTCGCGCAGCCAGGCGATCAGGTCGTGGTAGCGGCCATTGGCGACGCGACGCGCAACCATCAGGGTGACGGGGGTAGACATTGTGTATCTCCGTTCAGTACGGGCCTCCCGGGTAGGGCGCGCCTCTCGCTGCAGGGCCGGGGTGGTGGCCTGCATGCAAATTCAAGCAAGGATTATTCCTGAACGGCGAAAATGCGCCAGTGCTGTTTCGCTGACGCCAGATATCCGTGCAATTGGGTAGATCGTGCCAACCAAGGTACAATGCCCGCTGACCCCACGCCTTGGCGCCCGTACCGATGTCAGATTTCGTTCCAGCCACTTCTGCCGCCGCCCAAACGTCGCGCCAGGAGCTGTTTCCCATCCGCGAGGTAGCGCGCCTGACCGGCATCAACCCGGTGACCCTGCGCGCCTGGGAGCGCCGTTATGGGCTGATTCGGCCCACGCGCACCGAAAGCGGGCACCGCCTTTACTCCCAGGCTGACATCGACGAGGTGCGCAGCATCCTCGGCTGGATCGAGCGCGGCGTGGCGGTGAGCAAGGTCGGCAAGATCCTCGCGCGCAGCCACTCGTCCAAGGCGCAGCCGGAGCCGCTGGAGCGGCCGCTGGCCAGCAGCGAGTGGGGCGAATGGCAGGCGCAGGTACGCCAGGCCGTACACGCCTTCGACGAGCGCCGGCTGGAACAGGTCTACGGCCAGATATTCGCCAGCTACCCCGTGGTGGTGGCGTTCCAGGACGTCTTGATGCCCGTCTGGCAGGCGTTGCTGCTGCGCCAGGACGCGTTCGGGCAGGCCAGCGAATGGTTGCTGCTGGACAGCTTCCTGCGTGGGCGCACCTTGCAGCGCTTGCAAATGTTGCGTCATCAGCAGCAGGAAAGCACCGTGCTGCTGGCGGCCATTCCGGGCCAGTGCCACGAACTGGAGCTGCTGGTGGCCGGGCTGATGCTGGCCAGCAGCGACGTGGCGGTGCAGGTGCTGGCGCCGGGGCAGCCACTGGAGGAGTTGAGCCTGGTGTGCGAGAAACTGGCGCCCCAGGCCATGGTGCTGTTCTCCAACCACCCGCCAGCCCCGGACACGCCCAAGCGCCTGCGCAAGGTGGGCCTGGCCCTGGACTGCCCGCTGATGTTGGCCGGCGAGGCTAGCGACCTGATGCAGGACGCGTTGGTGAATACCGAGGTGGCGTGCCTGGGCAGCGACGGGCGCCTGATGCAGCGCCGCCTGCAGCAATACCTGGCAGGGCACCTGGATACCTGAGGCGGCCTACGCGTGCAGTTGCGGGTGGGCGCGGCGGTGCTGGGCGAGGATGTACTGGCGCAGGCGTTCAGTGTCCTGCGGGTTGTCCTGGCTCAGGCGGTAGGCGTAGTGGCCATGTTCGGTCTTGCGCCGCAGGGTGCCGCGCAGGGGCATCGGCTCGTGGCCTTCGGGGTTGAACCACAGTGAGAAGCGGCGCGGCGGGTTGCGCCCGTTGCGCATTTCCAGCAGCACGCCTTCGAAGGAAATTTCCAGCACCTGGTAATCGGTGATGCGGCCCTTTTCGTCTTCCAGCACCACCGGCTGGTTCAGCGCCATGCGCCACGGCCGCACCATGGGGCCGTCCTCGTAGATGCTGGGCGCGCCCAGCTTCAGGTGCACGGCGTGGAATTCGTCTTCCACCAGTTGCAGCGGGAAACTCATCTGCTGGTTTTCGAACTGGGCCTGGATGGTCACCTGTTCGTTGGCCACCAGGCGCGCCAGCAGGTCACGGATCTGCGTGCCGCCATTGACCAGCAGGCTCGCCGTGGTATCACGCACGTTGAGCTGCGGGTTGTGCTGCATGGTTCGAATGAAATCCAGCTCATCCTGGGTAAGGAGGGCGTCAACTGGCATGATCGAGCTCGAAGGCGAATAAGGCGGTTGTTCGGTCAGTAGACAGCACCCTCGGCGGTTAGTTAGCGCCGTTGGTCGTTTTCCAGGGCCATGATCCGCGCCCGTGCTTCATCCAGTTCGCGTTGCAGCTGCGCCACGCGCTCCTGGGCTTCCACCTGCTCGGTCACATCCTTCTGGATGCCGATGAAGTAGGTGAGCTTGTCGCTTTCGTTGTACACCGGAGTGATCGACAGCTCGTTCCAGAACGCCGAGCCGTCCTTGCGATAGTTGCGCAGGCGCTGGCGGCACGGCTGGCCATGGTCGATGGCCTGGCGGATCAACGCCAGCGCGGCTTCATCGCGTTCGCCATTCTGCAGGAAACGGCAATCGCGGTAGAGAATTTCATTGGAACTGTAGCCGGTCAATCGTTCGAAGGCCGGGTTGACGTAGATGAGGATGTTGTCGTCGCCCTCCTGTTCGGCCACGACGATCCCGTCATTGGACGCATCCATCATCCGTTGCAGCAGCTTGGCGTTGATCATTTCAGGCATTCCACGACAGTTCACGGGCCATTCTAGAGCAACCGGGGCGTGCGCACACCCTGCGTCTGGCAGATGGCCACACTGCGTCCCAGGGCCCTGGCCTGTTACTATCGCGGTTTTGACCCTGCCCAGGACCCAAGCAATGAAAGTCGCCATCCTGTCCGGCTCCGTATACGGCACTGCTGAAGAAGTGGCCCGTCACGTGAAGTCGCTGCTCGACGCCGCCGGTTTCGAGACCTTCTACAACCCCCGCGCCAGCCTCGAGGAGCTGCTGGGCGCCGCGCCCCAGGCTTTGCTGGCGGTGACGTCGACCACGGGCATGGGCGAGTTGCCGGATAACCTGCAGCCGCTGTATTCGCAGCTGCGCGATCAACTGCCGGCGGCCCTGCGCGGCCTGCCGGGCGCGGTGATCGGCCTGGGCGACGCCAGTTATGGCGACACCTTCTGCGGCGGCGGCGAGCAACTGCGCGAGCTGTTCGCCGAGCTGGGCGTGCAGGAGGTGCAGGACATGCTGCGCCTTGATGCCAGTGAATCGGTGACCCCGGAGACCGATGCCGAGCCGTGGGTGGCGCAGCTGATCGAGCGCCTGCGCGCCGCCTGACCCTGGTCGCTGAAACGATTAGTTTCAGCGCGTATGGGATCCATTATCTGCTTGATTTTGCTGGTGACTCACAAGGCCAATAAGCTGGCTGCCAACGCAATTACCCCCGGCGGGAGGGCTGGTTAAACTCCTGCCAGGAGAGCACAGAAAGTGCCGAGGTAATGTCCGTGACCACAGCTCATGTTCCCTCGACTTCGATTGCCCGCGACCGGGCGCATCGCGAGCCGCCAGCGCCTTCGCCGGCAGCCCAGGCGGCACTCGGGCAGGCACGCGCGGCCACGCCACTGGCCGAGATACCCTTGACGGTATGGCGCACCCGCGGGCAGACCTTCGATTTTCGCGGCCACGCCATTCGCTACTGGGTAGCGGGGCGCGGCGAGCCGCTGTTGCTGCTGCACGGCTTTCCTACCGCCAGCTGGGACTGGCACTACCTGTGGCAACCGTTGGCCAGCCGCTACCGCCTGATCGCCTGCGACATGCTGGGGTTCGGCGACTCCAGCAAGCCCGTGGACCACGCCTATAGCCTGATCGAGCAGGCTGACCTGCAACAGGCCCTGCTGGCGCACCTGAACGTGCAGCAACCGGTGCACCTGCTGGCCCATGACTATGGGGACAGCGTCGCCCAGGAACTGCTGGCCCGGCACCAACATGGCCTGGCGCGCATCGCCAGCTGCGTATTCCTCAATGGCGGCCTGTTTCCCGAGGCCCACCGCGCCCTGTTGATCCAGAAACTGCTGATCAGCCCCCTGGGCTGGCTGGTGAGCCGCAGCTTCAGCCGCGAGACCCTGGTCAACAACGTGCGCCAGATCTACGGCCCTGATACCCGCCCCAGCGAAAGCGCCATGGACGACTGGTGGAGCCTGATTCGCGCCAACCAGGGCACACGCGTGCTGCACCGGTTGTGTGGCTACCTGGTGGAGCGGCGCCTGCGCCGTGACCGCTGGGTGACGGCCATGCAACACGCCGGCGTGCCGCTGCGCTTCATCAATGGCGTGCTCGACCCGGTGTGCGGCAGGCCCATGGTGACCCGCTACCGCGAGCTGATCCATCGCGCCGACACGGTTTCCCTGCCCGGCATCGGCCATTACCCACACACCGAAGCACCGGTACAGGTGCTCAAGCACTACCTGGCGTTCCGTGACCAGTTGCAGGCCCAAGCCGCTGCAAGTGAACGCCGGCGGCTCTATTCCTGAAGCCGGGGCGGGGGATCATCCCCCAGCCTTATCGTGGCGTATTCAGGTAGGGGCGTCTTTATTGTGACTGGAACGCTCGTGCACGACACTGCCGCCATGCCCCCCTTTTGTGCTGCCAGGAGTAGTGCCATGAGCGACGCGGTCCGTTTCGAAGATAAAGTGGTGATTGTCACTGGCGCCGGCGGCGGCCTGGGGCGTGCCCACGCCTTGCTGTTCGCCCGCCATGGCGCGCGGGTGGTGGTCAATGACTTGGGTGGCTCCACCCACGGCGAAGGTGCCAATGCCTCCGCCGCCGACCGCGTGGTGGCGCAGATACGCGAGGCTGGCGGCACCGCCATTGCCAGCCACGAGTCGGTCACCGACGGTGACAAGATCGTCCAGCAGGCGCTGGACAGCTTTGGCCGCGTCGACGTGCTGGTGAACAACGCCGGCATCCTGCGCGACAAGAGTTTCCACAAAATGGACGACAGCGACTGGGACCAGGTGTACCAGGTGCACGTGCAGGGCGCCTACAAACTCACCCACGCCGCCTGGCCACACCTGCGCGAGCAGAACTTCGGCCGGGTGATTTTCACCTCGTCCACCTCGGGCATCTACGGCAACTTCGGCCAGGCCAACTACGCCATGGCCAAGCTGGGCCTGTACGGCCTGACCCGCACCCTGGCGCTGGAAGGGCGCCGCAACAATATCCTCGTCAACGCCATTGCGCCCACCGGCGGCACGCGCATGACCGAAGGGCTGATGCCGCCTGAAGTGTTCGCCTTGCTCAAGCCTGAACTGGTCAGCCCGTTGGTGGTTTACCTGGGCAGCGAGCAATGCCAGGACACGGGTGGTTTATATGAAGTGGGGGGAGGCTGGGTCGGCAAAGTGCGTTGGGAACGCAGCCTGGGCGTGGGCTTCGACCCACAACAGGGCATGAGCGTGGAGGATATTGCAAAAGAGTGGGCGAATATCGGCAACTTTGACAATGCCGTGCACCCCGCGGATAACATTGAAGCGCTGCGGGAAATGATGGCGCATCTCCAGCAGTATTAAAACTTGCGTACCAGAATACTGTAGCCGCTGCCCCCAGGCTGCTTCGGTGTGGCACAGGGCCAGCGCAGCCTGCGGCAGCGGCTACAGGCTGGCAGTAAAACGCGGAAATAAAAAAGGCCGCTGTAACACAGCGGCCAAATAAGACGTTAGATCAAGGAGCTTCAAATCAACGTCGGTGAACAAGGTGTCGCCAAAGCCAGGCAGGCCGGGGATCAGCATCGGACAATACACAATGAAGATTAATTCATCATTAACCCTTGGGGTTCGGGTTAGTTCCCTTGGCGACTGAAGAAATACTAAGCGTTAGTTGTGGATTGAAAAATAGCAGTTTGCGACAATGACTGTTACCGCCACTGTAATAGTCCCGTCATGTCGCCAAAACACACGCCGTTCAAAGTGCTTTTCCTCGCAGTCAGCGTTGCCGCCGCGGTGCCGGGCACGGCGTTGGCGCTGCCGTTCAACGTCGGTGACGTGGAAGGGCAGATCGACACCAACCTGAGCTTTACCAGCGACTGGGGCCTGCGCAACGCCGATCACCACCTGGTCGGCGCCAGCAACGGTGGCACGGGGCATTCCAGCCTGGGCGACGACGGCCGCCTGAACTTCAACCGCGGCCAGGCCTTTTCCAACCGCCTGCAGGTGGAGCACGCCCTGACCCTGCAGTACGGTGACAGCGGCGTGTACGTGCGCGGCCGCTACTGGTACGACTTCGCCCAGCAGGACGGCAGCCAGGACTTCAAGTCCATCAGCGACCGTGGCCGCGAGGAAGGTGCCCGTGCCGCCGGCGGCCAGTGGCTGGACGCCTACGTGTACCACCACTACAGCATCGGCGACCAACCGGGCACCGTGCGCGTGGGGCGGCAGATCGTCAGCTGGGGCGAGAGCGAGTTCATCGGCAACTCCATCAACAGCATCAACCCGGTGGACCTGTCCACCTTGCACCAGCCCGGCGAAACCGTCAGCGACAGCCTGTTGCCCACCAATTTGCTGTACGTGTCCCAGAGCCTCACCGACGCCCTGACCCTGGACGCGTTCTATCAGCTGCAATGGGATGCCTCCCAGGCGGAGAACTGCGGCACCTACTTTGCCGACGACATCACCGCCCGCGGCTGCAGCCGTGGTTTCACCGTGGCCTCTTCACTGCCGGCGCAGCAAGGCCAGGGCTATGAAGTGACCAGCGAAGGCGTGGTGGTGCCACGCGGCCACGACCAGCGCGCCCGCGACGGCGGCCAGTGGGGCACGGCGCTGCACTGGCAGGTGGGCACCGTGGACTACGGTTTCTACTTCATGAACTACCACAGCCGCCAGGCGTTCATCGAGACGCGCAATGGCAGCGGCGCAATCCCCGCGGGCCTGGGCACGCTGACCAACAGCCAGGCCGCCGATGCCGCGCTGCTCGGTGGCAGCTACAACCTGCAGTACCCGCAGGACATCCAGCTGTACGGCGCCAGCTTCTCGACGTTGCTGGCCGGCGGCAGCAAGTGGCGTGGCGAGCTCAGCTACCGCCCCAACGCGCCGGTGCAGCGCAACCTGGCTGACCTGACCCAGGCGCTGTACGGGCCGGCCGAGCAGGTCAACAGCGGTTACGAACGCAAGGCCATTACCCAGTTGCAGAGCAGCCTGAGCCAGGACTTCGACGAAGTGCTGGGTGCCCAGCGCCTTTCGCTGGTAGGCGAGGCGGGCTGGGTGCACGTGGACAATGTATCGAGCAGCGACCGCCTGGGGCGTGATGCGGTGTATGGCACGGCGGGCAGCCACGGCTTTGTGACCAGCAACGCCTGGGGCTACCGGGCCAAGGCAGAGCTGCAATACCCGGATGTGTTTCAGGGCGTCAGCCTGACCCCCAGCGTGGCCTGGTCCCACGACGTCAACGGCTACGGTCCCAATGGCCTGTTCAATGAAGGGGCGAAGGCCGTCACCCTGGGCGTGTTGGCAGACTATCAGCACACCTACACCGCGACTGTTGCCTACACGCAATTTTTTGGCGGGCATTACAACGTGCTCACCGATCGGGATTACTTGAGCATGGGCGTGGGTTTGAAGTTTTAACGAGGTTCATCCAATGGGTATTACCCAGGCGCCTGCCGGCAGTATTACCCCTCGGGTTTGAGCAATATTTATTGCTGCTGGGCTTCAGGTGTCGTTTCTAATTAGCTCGATCAAGACGGACTTATTTTTTGATCAGTCAGTGGCTAATTTCACAAGGAACGACATATGGACGCAACACCGAAGTCTGCTGCGCAGGTATATCCCGAGGATCCACATTTGCTGGCGTGCAACCAGGCGCTATTGAAAATCAAGGCGTTGGTGCAAAGAGCCCCCACCCTGCAAACCGTCGCCCAGGCCTTACTCTCGTCGCACTGGCCGAAGTTGTTGGCGTATCT
Organism: Pseudomonas imperatae; assembly: GCF_057128625.1. Lineage (NCBI taxonomy): Bacteria > Pseudomonadati > Pseudomonadota > Gammaproteobacteria > Pseudomonadales > Pseudomonadaceae > Pseudomonas > Pseudomonas imperatae. The sequence continues at coordinate 159,904 of NZ_JBSKHP010000013.1, forward strand.
GGATATCCGCGATATTCATGTCGATGACTGCACGGGATCGGCATCCTTATAACACCTCGGAGCGTTACGCCAGCGAGCTGCTCGACTTTCTGAAAGACAGCACCCTGCCCGAGTCGGAACCCCTCAAGCCGTTCGACAATCAGGTGCCGCTGGGCTGGTAGCCCAGCCGCCAACTCACTGCCTGGCTGGCAGCCAGCAGCCGCTGCGCCGCCGGGCCGTGTTCATCGGCATGGAACATGGACGTCGGGCCGACCACTGTCAGCACCGCGCTGATACGGCCCAAGGCATCGAACACCGGAGCTGACAACGCGTCCACGCCCGGCAGCAGCAAGCCATGCACATGGTGCAGGCCATGTTCGCGGATTGCCGCGAAGGTGGCTTGCAGCTCACTGCTGGCCTTGCCTTCGGCGTGCATCAGGTCCAGCGTCTCGCGCGCTGGCAGGTACGCACCAAACACCAGCCCCGTGGAAGAGCCGAGCAGCGGCAGCACCGAACCCACTTGCGTCACTACCGTCACCGCACGCACCGCCGCTTCCACCTGCACCACGGTGGCGCCACGGTTGCCCCAAACTGCCAGGAAACAGGTCTGGTTCAGTTCGTCGCGCAACTCGGACAGTGGCAGCGCCGCCAGTTTCAGCACGTCCAGGCTGCCCAGCGCCGCCAACCCCACCCGCAGCGCTTCGCGGCCCAGGCCATAGTGGTTGGTGGCGGGGTTCTGCTCGGCGAAGCCACTGGCGATCAGCGCCTGCAGATAGCGGTGCACTTTGCTGGCAGGCATCTGCACGTGTTCGGCCAGGCGCGACAGCGAGGTGGACGGCGACAGTTCGGCCAGGGCCTTGAGAATGTCAGTGCCCACTTCGGCCGAACGGACTTTCTGCTTGTTGTTGCTCTCGGTGGCGGGCGGGGTCGGCGTGGGCATGGTCTGGGCGGTCCGTGGGCAAGTGGGCGTCTTTATAGCTTGACGCTCCCTGGCAATCAAATTACGTTATTCGTAATCGGATTACGATAAAAATAACAATCGCCCCGGAGGTTTCATGGACCTGGATCCTGGCACTGCCGCGCCCCGCTACCAGAGCGGTTTCGGCAACGAGTTCAGCAGCGAGGCGCTGCCCGGCGCCTTGCCGGCCGGCCGCAACTCCCCGCAAAAGGCCCCCTACGGCCTGTACGCCGAGCAGTTCTCCGGCACCGCCTTTACCGTCCCGCGCAGCGAAGCCCGGCGCACCTGGTTGTACCGCATCCGCCCCTCGGCGCTGCACCCACGTTTCGAACCGTTGGCGCGCCAAGTGCAGGGCGGGCCGCTGGCCGAGCCCACGCCCAACCGCTTGCGCTGGGACCCGCTGCCCATGCCCACTGCGCCCACGGACTTCCTTGATGGTTGGGTGGTCATGGCCGCCAACGCCCCGGCGGACGCGCCCAGCGGCACCAGCCTGTACCACTACGCGGCCAACCGCGACATGACCCGCGTGTTCTACAACGCCGACGGCGAGCTGCTGCTGGTGCCGGAGCAGGGCCGGCTGCGGCTGCTGACCGAGCTGGGGGTGCTGGACATCGAGCCGCTGGAAATCGCCGTGATTCCCCGCGGACTGAAGTTCAGCGTGGCGCTGCCCGACGGCAACGCCCGTGGCTACCTGGCAGAAAACCATGGCGCGCCGCTGCGCCTGCCCGACCTGGGGCCCATCGGCAGCAACGGCCTGGCCAACCCGCGTGACTTCCTGGCGCCAGTGGCGCATTACCAGGACAGCAGCGCCCCGGTGGCCCTGGTGCAGAAATTCCTCGGCCGCCTGTGGGGCTGCGAGCTGCAGCACTCGCCCCTGGACGTGGTCGCCTGGCACGGCAACAACGTGCCGTACAAATACGACCTGCGGCTGTTCAACACCCTGGGCACGGTCAGCTACGACCACCCGGACCCGTCTATCTTTACCGTATTGACCTCGCCCAGCAGCGTGCACGGTATGGCCAACATGGACTTCGTTATTTTCCCGCCGCGCTGGATGGTGGCGGACAACACCTTCAGGCCGCCCTGGTTCCACCGCAACCTGATGAACGAATACATGGGCCTGATCCAGGGCGCCTACGACGCCAAGGCCGAAGGCTTCGTGCCCGGCGGCGCTTCGTTGCACAGCTGCATGAGCGCCCACGGCCCGGACGCCGAGACCTGCGCCAGGGCGGTGGCGGCCGAGCTGGCGCCGGTGCGCATCGAACAGACCATGGCGTTCATGTTCGAGACCAGCCAGGTGCTGCGCCCCAGCCGCCATGCGCTGGCCTGCGAGCAATTGCAGCAGCGTTATGACGCCTGCTGGGCGAGCTTGCCCAGCACCTTCAACCCGAACCGGAGAGACGCATGAACCCGCACCACAGCTGGCTGGCCAGCGCCAACGACCACGCCGATTTCCCCCTGCAGAACCTGCCCCTGGGCGTGTTCAGCCCCCAGGGCGGGCGCCCGCGTGCCGGGGTGGCGATCGGTGATTCGATCCTCGACCTTGAGGCGCTGCTGGCCACCGGCCTGTTGCAGGGCGAGGCCGCCACGGCGGCGCTGGCCTGCGAAGGCGGCCAGCTCAATGGCTTCTTCGCCCTTGGCCGCCAGGCGCGGGTGGTGCTGCGCGAGCGCCTGACCCAGCTGCTGGCCCAGGGCAGTGATAACGTCGGCGTGGTGCGCGACTGCCTGCACCTGGCCAGCGACTGCGAGCTGCACCTGCCGGCCCGGGTGGGGGACTACACCGACTTCTACGTAGGCATCGAGCACGCGAAAAACGTTGGCAAGCTGTTCCGCCCCGACAACCCGCTGCTGCCCAACTACAAGTACGTGCCCATCGGCTACCACGGCCGCGCGTCCACCCTGCGGCCGTCGGGCACGCCGGTGCGGCGGCCGAAAGGCCAGACCATGCCGGCCGGGCACAAGGAACCCAATTTCGGCCCCTGCGCGCGGTTGGACTTCGAGCTGGAGCTGGGCATCTGGATCGGCCCGGGCAACGCCATGGGCGAGGGCATCGCCATCGACCGTGCCGACGAGCACGTGGCCGGCTACTGCCTGCTCAACGACTGGTCGGCGCGCGACATCCAGGCCTGGGAATACCAGCCACTGGGGCCGTTCCTGTCCAAGAGCTTCATCACCAGCCTGTCGCCGTGGGTGGTGACGGCCGAGGCCCTGGAACCCTTCCGTTGCGCCCAGGCGCCGCGCCCCGAGGGCGACCCACAGCCGCTGCCGTACCTGTGGGACGCGCGCGACCAGAAAAGTGGCGCGCTGGACATCGAACTGGAAGTGCTGCTGCTCACCGAGCGCATGCGCGAGCAGGGCCTGCCCGCCGAACGCATCGCCCTGAGCAACACCCGCAGCATGTACTGGACCGTGGCCCAGTTGGTCACCCATCACAGCGTCAACGGCTGCCAGTTGCAGCCCGGCGACCTGTTCGGGTCCGGCACGCTCTCGGGCGCACAGCCGGGGCAGCACGGCAGCCTGCTGGAGATTACCCACGGCGGCAAGGAGGCGCTGGCCCTGGCCTCGGGGGAAAGCCGGCGCTTCCTGGAAGACGGCGACGAGGTGATCCTGCGCGCGCGTTGCGTGGCGCCGGGGCAGGTGTCCATCGGCTTCGGCGAGTGCCGCGGGCGCATCATCGCGGCGGCGTGAGGGCTGGGCCATGCAACTGTATACCTACTACCGCTCGACTTCCTCGTACCGGGTGCGCATCGCCCTGGCACTCAAGGGCCTGGCGTATGAGTCGCTGGCGGTCAACCTATTGGCCGGCGAACAGCGTGCACCCGCTTACCTCGCCGTCGACCCACAGGGCCGAGTGCCGGCGCTGCGGGTCGAGGGCGGGCAGGTGCTGATCCAGTCCGGGGCGATCATCGAGTACCTGGAGGAGCGCTATCCCCAGGTGCCGCTGCTGCCGGGCGATGCGCTGGCGCGGGCCCGTGCGCGCGGCATCGCGGCGCTGATTGGCTGCGACGTGCACCCGCTGCACAACGTCAGCGTGCTCAACCGGCTGCGCGGGTTGGGGCAGGATGAGGCGCAGGTACAGGACTGGATTCGCGCCTGGATCAGCGATGGCCTGGCGGCGGTGGAGCAGTTGCTGGAGGACAGTGGCTGGTGCCTGGGGCCGCAGCCAGGCCTGGCGGACGTCTACCTGATTCCCCAGCTGTACGCGGCCGAGCGGTTCAGCGTGGCGCTGGCGGCCTGGCCGCGTATTCAGCGGGTGGCGGCGCTGGCGGCCGGGCACCCGGCGTTCGCCCAGGCGCACCCGGCGGCCCAGGCCGACGCGCCGTCAGTGCAGTGACGAAGGCGCCGGCGGCAGCTCGCCCAGGCGGGCGGTCAGGCGCAGGCGCTGGATCGGGTCTTCGCTGAGCAGCAGCGCGTACTCCAGGTCAAAGCGCTCGCCGCGCGGGCAGTCCAGGTGCTGGTAGATACCGGCGCGGGCAATGTAGTCGGCGGCGGTAGGCGAACCCAACACCAGCACCCGCTCGGCGTCCTTGAGGGCGGCGACGTAGTCGTCATGGGTGCTGTGCAGCTGCCGCAGGTTGCGTGACAGGCGTTGCAGCATCTGCCGCGGGTCGGCCTGGGCCAGGTGCTCGGCCACCAGCGGCACCTGCGGGCCGAACTGGCGGCCCAGCAGTTCACGGGTGTCGGCTGGGTACAGGCGGCGGCCACCGCAGGGGTCCAGCTGGTGATCGGCGCCAGGCACCCGCAGCAGGAAGTGCCCGGGAAAATTCACCCCCATCAGCGGGATGTCCAGGCGCCGGGCCATTTCCAGGGCCAGCAGGGCCAGGGCCAACGGCTGGCCGCGCTTGCGTTCCAGCACCTTGTTCAGCAGCGCCGCCTGGGGGCGTAGCGGGTGGAAGTCGTCCTGCACGAAGCCCAGGGCATTGAGCCGGCGCAATAACGGCTGGGCCAGTTCGGCAACCGGCAGCATGGGCAGGCCGATGCTGATCTGCAGTTGCAGCTCGCGCAGCGCCTCGTCGCACTGCCGGGGGTCGAACCCCGGATCATGTTCGGCAGCCAGCCACAACGCGGCCTCGAAGGTCGCGGGCGGGCTTTGCGCAAGGCACTCCAGGCAAGCCTGGCGGGCGGCGTCGAGAACGGGTTTCATCTTTCCACTTGTAGCCCTGCGGCGCGCTTTCGTCCAGTACGCCCATGCACGCCAACCCGTAGCAGCGGCCGCAGGCCGCGTCTCTGTTTTCCCGTACCACCGCATTGGGACCTGACGCAGCCTGGCGGCAGCTGCTACGGGGTGGCGGGCAGCAGCTACACTGGTTAACACAACAAGATCGGGAGCCGTTCGATGTTCGCTCTCATGCAAAGCACCCGCACCCACGCGCTGCACCTGGCCGTCGACCCGGCCACGGGCCTGCGCGCCGTGGTTGCCATTCACGACTGCCGCGCGGGCCCCGCGATTGGCGGCTGCCGTTACCTGGCCTATCCCGATGACGAAAGCGCCATGGTCGATGCCATTCGTCTGGCCCAGGGCATGAGCTTCAAGGCCGCGCTGGCCGGCCTGCCGTTCGGGGGCGGCAAGGCGGTGATCATCCGCAGCCCCCACGTGGAAAACCGCGCCGGCCTGTTCGAGGCGTTCGGCCGCTTCATCGAGACCCTGGACGGGCGCTTCATCACCGCCATCGACAGCGGCACCTCCACCGCCGACATGGACTGCGTGGCCCAGCACACCCGTCATGTCACCAGCACCACCGCCGCCGGCGACCCGGCACCGCATGCGGCCATGGGTGTGTTCGCCGGCATCCGCGCCACCGCCATGGCGCGCCTGGGCACCGATAACCTGGAGGGTCTGCGCATTGCCGTGCAGGGCTTGGGCAACGTCGGCTACGCGGTCGCTGAACAGCTGCACGCGGCCGGCGCCGAGCTACTGGTCAGCGACCTGGACGCCGGCAAGGTGCAACTGGCCATGGAGCAATTGAACGCCCACCCGGTGGCGGCGGAGGCGCTGCTCAGCACCCCCTGCGATATTTTCTCTCCCTGTGGCCTGGGCTCCATCCTCAACGGCCAAAGCGTCTCGCAACTGCGCTGCGCCGCGGTGGCTGGCGCTGCCAACAACCAGCTCACCAGCCTGCAGGCCGCCGATCAGCTGGAAAAGCGCGGCATCCTCTATGCCCCCGATTACGTGATCAATTCCGGCGGCTTGATCTACGTGGCGCTCAAGCACCAGGGCGAGGAGGTCGGCACCATCACCGCGCACCTGGCGCGCATCGCCACGCGCCTCACCGAAGTGTTTGCCCATGCCCAGGCCGAGAAGCGCTCACCGGCGCGGGTGGCCGAGGCCCTGGCGGAGAAACTGATCTACGCCTGATTTGGCGAGCCGGCGCCTTACCGGCGCCAGCTCCTTGAACGACCTGCGGCCACAAGCGGCGGGTCATGACCGCTACACGTACCCCGTGTGGACCAGGAGTTGTGCAATGACCTCCAACAAGATCAAGCTTCCCTATACCCGTTACCTATCCCCCGACGGCCGCCTGCTGGGCGCCTTGCCGGCCTGGGCCGACGATTTCAACCTGCTGACCCGCCTGTACCGGCAAATGGTGCTGACGCGCCTGTTCGACCAGAAGGCCGTGGCCCTGCAACGCACCGGGCGCATCGGCACCTACGCGCCTACCCTGGGGCAGGAAGCCATAGGCGTGGCCATCGGCAGCCTGATGCACGCCGAAGACGTGCTGATTCCCTATTACCGCGACACCGCCGTGCAACTGATGCGCGGCGTGCGCATGGAAGAAATCCTGCTGTACTGGGGCGGTGACGAGCGCGGCAGCGACTACGCCGAGCCTGCGGTGGCCCAGGACTTCCCGCTGTGCGTGCCCATCGCTACCCAGGCCCTGCACGCCTGTGGCGTGGCCAGCGCGTTCAAGATTCGTGGCGAGCACCGGGTGGCCGTCACCACCTGCGGCGACGGCGCCACCAGCAAGGGCGACTTCCTCGAAGCGCTCAACGTCGCCGGCGCCTGGCAGCTGCCGGTGGTGTTCGTGATCAACAACAACCAGTGGGCCATCTCGGTGCCGCGGCGCATCCAGTGCGGCGCGCCGACCCTGGCGCAGAAGGCCATCGGCGCCGGTTTCCATGGCGAACAGGTGGACGGCAACGACATCTTCGCCGTCTACGACCGCATGCAGGTGGCGCTGGAGCGCGCCCGTCACGGCAAGGGCCCGGTGTTGCTTGAATGCCTGAGCTACCGCCTGGGCGACCACACCACCGCCGACGACGCTACCCGCTACCGCAGCGCCGATGAGGTCAAGCAGGCCTGGCAGGAAGAGCCGATCAAGCGCCTGCAATCGTTCATGGCCGGGCAGGGCGTGTGGGACGAGGGCCGCGAGCAGGCGCTGATCGCCGAATGCCAGGGCCTGGTGCAACAGTCGGTGGCCAACTTCGAGGCCGCCGGCACCCAGGCGCCCGAGTCGGTGATGGACTACGTCTACGCCAAGTGGCCGGCGGTGCTGGCTGACCAGCGCGCGGACTTCCTCGAACGGGTGGCACGCCGCCAGGGAGGGGCCGACCATGAGTAACGACAAGATCAGCCTGCTGGAGGCAGTGAACCTGGCCATGCACCGGGCCATGGCCGAGGACGAGAACGTGGTGGTGCTGGGCGAGGACGTGGGCGTCAACGGCGGCGTGTTCCGCGCCACCCAGGGCCTGCGCGAGAGCTTCGGCTTCAAGCGCGTGATCGACTCGCCGCTGGCGGAAACCATGCTCGGCGGCCTGGTCATCGGCATGGCCGCCCAAGGCCTCAAGCCCATCGTCGAGATCCAGTTCATGGGCTTCATCTACGCCACCATGGAACACCTGGTGTCCCACGCCAGCCGCCTGCGCAACCGCACCCGCGGGCGCCTGAGCTGCCCGATGGTGCTGCGCACGCCCATGGGTGCCGGCATTCGCGCGCCCGAGCACCACAGCGAAAGCACCGAGGCGCTTTTCGCTCACATTCCCGGCCTGCGGGTGGTCATCCCTTCGTCGCCGGCGCGCGCCTACGGCTTGTTGCTGGCGGCCATCGACGACCCGGACCCGGTGCTGTTCCTGGAGCCCACGCGTCTGTACCGCATGAACCCGCAACCGCTGGCCGACGACGGCAAGCGCCTGCCGCTGGACAGCTGTTTCACCCTGCGCGAAGGCAGCGACCTGACGCTGATCAGCTGGGGCGCCAGCGTGCATGAAACCCTGCAGGCCGCCGATGCCCTTGCCGAGCGCGGCGTGTCGGCAGAGGTCATCGACGTGGCCTGCGTCAAGCCGCTGGACCTGGACACCCTAGAGGCCTCGGTGCGCAAGACCGGCCGCTGCGTGATCGTCCACGAGGCACCGCGCTCCTGCGGCGTGGGCGCAGAGATCGCCGCCAGCCTCTACGAACGCGCTTTGCTCGACCTGCAGGCGCCCATCCAGCGTGTCACCGCCCCGGACATCCCACCGCCGCTGTACAAGCTCGAGCAGCTGTACATCCCGGCGGTGCCGGACATTCTTGACGCCTGCGACACCGTGCTGAATTTCGCCTGAGGAGGCTGCGATGAAATATTTCAAACTGCCCGACCTGGGCGAAGGCCTGCAAGAGGCCGAAATCGTGCAATGGCACGTCAAGGCCGGCGACAGCGTCAAGGCCGACCAGTTGCTGGTGTCGGTGGAGACCGCCAAGGCGCTGGTGGACATTCCCGCGCCGTATGACGGCGTGGTGGCCAAGACCTTTGGCGGCGAAGGCGACATCCTGCATGTGGGCGAGCCGCTGCTGGGCTACGAGGGCGAGGCCGACGCCGGCACCGTGGTGGGCCGCCTGGAAGGCGGTGGCGGCGCCAGTGCCGACCAGTTCTTCGTCGGCGCTGCACCGTCCACCCGCGAGCACCTGGGCACCCGGGCCACCCCGGCGGTACGGCAACTGGCGCGGCAACTGGGCGTCGACCTGACCGCACTCAGCGGCTCGGGCAGCGACGGCCTGGTCACCCGCGCCGACGTCGAAGCCGCGGCGCAAGGCGCCCAGGACCGTTTCGGCGGCGAAAAGCTGCGCGGCGTGCGCCGCAGCATGGCGTTGAACATGGCCAAGTCCCACGCTGAAGTGGTGCCGGTGACCATCTTCGGCGACGCCGACCTGCACCGCTGGGGCCAGGCCCGCGACCCGCTGATTCGCCTGGGCAAGGCCATGGCTGCCGCCTGTAAGGTGGAACCGGTGCTCAACAGCTGGTTCGATGGCCGCAGCCTGTCCATCCGCACCCATGCCCAGCTTGACCTGGGCATTGCCGTGGACACCCCCGACGGGCTGTTCGTGCCGGTGCTGCGCGATGTCGGCAACCGCAGCGCCGAGGACCTGAAGGAGGGAATGAGCCGGCTGCGCGCGGACGTCAAGGCACGCTCGATTCCAGCGAAGGAGATGATGGGCGCCACTATCACGCTGTCGAACTTCGGCACCCTGTTCGGGCGCTACGCCAACCCCGTGGTGGTACCGCCGCAGGTAGCGATCATCGGCGCAGGGGGCATTCGCGAGGAGCCGGTGGCAGTGGAGGGGCAGGTCGTGGTGCACCCGATACTGCCGCTGTCGCTGACCTTCGACCACCGGGCGGTGACGGGCGGGGAGGCCGCGCGGTTCCTGCGGGCGTTGGTGGAAGAACTGGAAAAACCCTGAAACCCCCGTAGCAGCTGCCGAAGGCTGCGTCCTGGCCCCCGCGAAATACCTGATGCCAGGCGGGGCCCATGACGCAGCCTGCGGCAGCTGCTACGGGTTTATTCGGCGCCTTCGCCGCTGATCAATTCGTTCAGCGCGTCGGGCTGGCTCTTGAACGCCTTGGCGAACACGTCGCGGTTCTTGGCCATGTAGATGCCCGCGTCTTCAACCTGTTGCTCGGTCAGGGACGGGACTGCCTTTTTCAGGACTTCTGCGAGCAGCTCAGCGAGCTCGAGCATTTTGTCATGACGGTCAGCTTCGGCTTTATCCATGAACAGACGCTCCAGATCTCGGCTGCTGCGGTATACCACTTCGACGGCCATTCACCACCTCACATGCCTTTACGAAAGTTGTCGATTTCGACCACTGGTTGTTTATACAGTAAAAGGATAAGGGATTTTGCTGCCGCTGGATAGTGGCAATTTAACCAGCATTGTCGCAGGGTGAGACAAAATGCCTTCACCGCAAGGCCCGGCTGCTGATGCACAATGAAAGCATCCGCACCCCACGAGTCAAGGAAACCGCATCGTGAAAATCAACTGGGCTGATGCCATGCGCAAGAATGTCCACCACCTGGCAGGCTCGCTGGGCAACCTGCTGGTCGAGACCTTCCACTACCTGGCGCTGTTCGCCATCGGCGCCATCACCGCCTGGGCGGCCGTGGTGGCGTTCCTGGGCATGGTGGAGAAGGGCAACATCATGGTCGATGACATCCTGCTGCTGTTCATCTACCTGGAGCTGGGGGCCATGGTCGGCATCTACTTCAAGACCAACCACATGCCCGTGCGCTTCCTGATCTACGTGGCCATCACCGCGCTGACGCGCCTGCTGATCTCCGACGTGTCGCACCACGGCCCCGCCGACCTGGGCGTGGTCTACCTGTCGGGCGCCATCCTGCTGCTGGCGTTCGCCATCCTGGTGGTGCGCTTTGCCTCCTCGCGCTTCCCCTCGGCCAAGGTCCCGGACCCGGATGCCATGGTCAAAGGGGCGCTCACCGAAGAGAAAGGCGAGACTTAAGGCAGCTGGATCTTCAACCCCCGGCCCAGTTGCGAGGCAATGTAGAAGGCATCCTTCAGCGCCCGCGACAGGTCGGGGTCACTTTCCTCGAACTCCTTCACGGCGATGCTGCCCAGGGTCAACCGGTGCAGCTTCGACTTGTCGCGCTCGCGGCCTTCCAGCACGGCCTTGATGTACGCGAGCTGGTTGAGCACGGACGCATATACCTCGAAGCCTGGCGTCTTGCGAGAGCGGTCCTGCGTGGTGACGATGGCCTTGTCGATGAAATCTACGGGTGTCATGGGCTTCCCAGGTTGAACAGGTCTTTCTGATTGGAGAACAGCTGCTGTGCGCCGCCTTCTGCCGGGAAGGATTGTCCCTTCACCGACCAGAAGTCGTCCACTGGCGCCGCGGTGCTGCGCAACACCTGCACCTTGCCGGCCGTCTGGTAGTTGCCCAGCACTTTGGGTTCGATGGTATTCAGGGCGCGGTTGGTACCCATGGGGTTGATGCCCAGCTGCGTGGGCTGCACGTCCGGGCTCAGGGTATACCAGTTGCCCTGGGGCGCGCCGGGGGACTGATATTGCCACAGGTTTTTGCCGCCATTGAGGGTCTGTACCTGTACGGGCTGGTTGAAGTCCAGGCCGTTCATGTACGACGCCGAGTCGGCCTGGCTGTAGCCCCGGGACTTGAAGAAGTTCTCCGCGACTTCGCGATTGCCACGCACGTTGATGTCGTGGTTCAGGTCACCGCTGCGGCCGTACTGTTGGTTGAGCAGCTCACGGCGCGACAGCGCTGGCTTGGCGGCCTGGGGCGCGGTCGGCTCGGAGACCTTGGCGGGGGGCGCCGCCTTGGGCTGCAGTCGAATCGGCTCCTCGGCCTGTTGCACCGGCGCGCGGGTACGTGGCTGCAGGGCACCGTCGGCCAACAGCTGGGGTTCATTGCGGGCCAGCCACTCGGCCAGGCGCCGTTCGCTTATCTGCTCCTGCAACAGCGCCGAGCGTGCGGCGAGCCCTTCGGCACTGCTGGCGAGCGTGCCCTTGACCTGCCCGCGTGTCAGGTAGGTAACGATGGCCGTCAGCAACAGCAGCACCAATTGTTCCTGCCCGCGGGCCAGTTCCCTGGCTGCCTGCTCGATATGCGCCTGGCGCGAAGTGGCGTGGCCACCCCCGGCCTCGAGGCGGCTGCCGCTGGCCTTGTTGTCTATGCGCCAGGCGCTGACGATGCCGTTCTGCAGGGTTTCCAAACAGGCCGGCAGGCCCTTGTAGAAATACTCGGCAATGGCCGAGAGCCCCAGGCCCAGCAGAATCAGGTTGCCCACCTCCAGCCCGATGCCAGCGCCGGCCACGGCGCCTGGGGCCGCGCCAACCCCTGCGCCCAGCACGCCGCCGGCCACCCCGCCAGCGATGCTGCCGAGGGTAACGCTACCGCCCAGGACCAGTGTCACCTGCTTCACCAGGTGCAGCAGTACCTCGAGAATATCGTCGATATGAAGGCTTGCCCAACGTTGGCGCAGGTCGTGGCGGATGATGGGGTAGGAAAGATGCACGGCTTGCCGCACGGCGTCGATGCGCTGGCCGCCCAGTTCGGCATAAACGTGACTGGCGCCTTGTTCCAGGCGCTGGCTGACGCCGTTCCAGCTGGCATGCAGGCCGCTGCTGGCACTGCTCAGGCCATGGTTGAGCGTGTGGTGGAAGTCGCTGAACCTGTGGTTGAGGTTGCGTTCGATTTCCGCCCAGCTGGGAATGTGGGGGGCAAAATCCATTGCGAGGTGGCTGTCCATGATGAAGTTGCAGGGTGAACCTCATCATGAACTGTGGGCAGTTGCAACGAGCGGCTGCAAAAAACGCGATCAGTTCGCCCAGCCACCCTGGCGCCAGTGCCAGCCGTCGCGAGTCTGCACCCAGTGCGGGTGCACGTAGCGGTAGCCCGGGCGCACCGGCTCCCAGTGGCCGCGCACCGGCACGTAGCGGCCGCCTTCCCAGGCCCAGTAGCCACGGGCCCACACATAGCCGGGCCGTGGCCCTGGCTCCTCTTCGATGACCTGCACCGGTGGCGCCTGGGGCGCCACCACTTCGACGTATTCACGGTGTACGGGGCGGCGGTCGTGGACCACGCGCTCCTCGACGCAGCCAGCGGTGGCGGCGACGATGGCCAGCAGGGCGATGCTTCGCATCAGCATAGTGTCTACCTCTTGTAGTTTTCTGTAACAAGCTGGAAAACTACAGCAGCGACGACGGCCCGCACAGCGACTTTACCGGGGGCCTGTTATCGCGACAGGCAAGGTTCAGGCAACAGGGCGAAACGCTGGCACGTGCAAAATCTGGGCTGGCCTGGCGGCCGGCGTAGGCAGGTTCAGGGCGTCGCCGTCGGTCATGGCCGCGAGGATTTCCATGGCGCTGTGGCCGCGCTCGATGGCGATGCCGAACTTGATGCTTTCGATCAGGCGTTGCACGCGCTTGGGGTCATTGCGCTGGGCGGCGCTGATCATTCGCTTGGCCACTACCCCGGTTTCGTTGGACAGGGTCAGCATGATGCTGCCGTCTAGGCGTTCGATGCTGAGGTTGACCCGGTACTCGGGCTGGAAGGCATCGCTGATCGCTTGAAAGGGGTTATCCATGGTGCGTCACCTGAGATGTAAGACGTGCATCAATTGACTGGGGGTTTTCGCGTTAGTTCGAACCTCCAGTCCATTGAGTACGAAGCAAGGGCCATGCCGCGAACACCGGCAGGGTGTGGGAGCTGGCTTGCCAGCGAGCTGTCCAGGCGCCGAAAAACTCGCTGGCACGCCAGCTCCCACAGGGTTGCAGGCACAAAAAAGGCGAGCCATGGTGGCTCGCCTTTCTTCGTTACAGGTTGTGTCTAGCTGTTGAGCACCTGTTCGTTCTCGAGGAATTCTTCCTGCAACAGGGCATCCGCCTGGCTGCCTGCACCATTCTGGCTATTCACCGCGCGTTTGCTGCGCAGCTTGCCGAACAGGTGTTCCAGGGCGTGGGTGAGCTTGATGGCGGCGCCATCCACTGCCTGATCCAGCGTGGCGGCCTTGTGGGTCACGGAAATCGGTTGGTGGCCTTTTGGCCGCGCTTCCATCTGGCAGCGCTTGTCGTGCGGGCCGGGCTTGTCGCCGTTCTCATCGGCCAGGTGAACCTCGATGCGGGTGAGGTCCTCTTCGTAGCGGTCGAGCATGCTTTCGACGGTACTGCGTACCCACTCCTCCAGTCGGATGCTGCTTTGAATATGGTTGTCGCTATTGACTTGGATTTGCATAGTTCATCCCTTATTCAGCTAGCTCGCAAGAGATGCGCCGAGGGTGGAAATCAGCGCCTCTTGATTACAAGGTCGGGCACTTGGCCGAACAATTCAACCCCCCAACGAAGATAAATATTCAGTAACTGCATTCCCCTTGACCTGTAGCAGCTGCCGAAGGCTGCGTCACTGCGTCAGGATTCCTTTGCGCATGAGAATATTTATCATTAATATCGAAGTTTGACCGTCTTGTTACCTTGAGCCCGCCACTGCCATGAAAAGCCCTTCTGCCGGCCTGCCGGTTGCCTACCGCCTGGGTGTCTGCTCGCGCATCGTCGCGGCGGCCATGGGCGGTTATGTGCTGGCCGCGCTGGTGGGCATCAGCCTGGCGGCGCTGCTGCCGCTGGCGCGGGCCGAGGCGATGGTCAGCGGCATGATGCTGTCGTTCCTGGTGTACGTGGTGGCAGTACTCTGGTGCTTCGCCTGCCGTACCGCCACCCGCGCCTGGCTGGGCTTGCTGGCGCCAAGCCTGGTGCTGCTGGCGATCAATGGGCTGGTTTACTGGATGCAACACTCATGAAGGAAGGCTTTCGCCAAGCCATGGCCTGGCTGCACACCTGGGCGGGGTTAGTGTTCGGCTGGCTGCTGTTCGCGATTTTCCTGACCGGCACGCTGTCGTACTTCAAGGATGAGATCAGCCACTGGGCGCACCCTGAAATCGCCGCCTACCCGCTGGATGCCGCCGCCAGCCTGGGCCATGCCCAGGCCTACCTGCAAGCCCATGCGCCGCAGGCATCGGTGTGGTACATCACTGTGCCCGACGCCCGCCAGCCGGAGATCGGCTTGATGTACCCGGACGCCACGGGGACGTTCCAGCAGGTCAGCCTCGATGCCCACAGCGGCCAGGCGGTCACCGCCCGCGAATCCATGGGCGGCGAGTTCTTCTACCGTTTCCACTTCCAGCTGCAACTGCCGTACCCCTGGGGGCGGTGGCTGGCCAGCCTGTGCGCGCTGGTGATGCTGGCCACGCTGGTCAGCGGCATCATCACCCACAAGAAGATCTTCAAGGAGTTCTTCACCTTCCGCCCGCGCAAGGGCCAGCGCTCCTGGCTGGACGGGCACAACGCCGTGGGCGTGCTGGTGTTGCCGTTCCACTTGATGATCACCTACAGCAGCCTGGTGATCTTCATGACCATGCTGCTGCCGGCCAACATCCTGGCCCAGTACGGCTCGCAGACCGCGGCGGTGTTCGCCGAGCTGATGCCCACCTCGAACGTGCCGGCCGCCGCCAACCAACCGGCCCCATTGGTGCCCTTGGCCGATTTGTACGCGCAGTTCCGCGAGCACGCCCCCGGCAGCCACCTGGGCCTGGTAGAAGTCGATCACCCTGGCGATGCCAACGCCTCGGTGATCTTCGGCCGCCACGGCGCCGATCGCATCGTCCACCAGATCGGCCAGGGCCTGGTGTTCGACGGCGTTAGCGGTGCGCTGCGCGCCGACAGCCAGGTCAGCAGCCTGCCACTGGTGATTGCCGGTGGCCTGTACGGCTTGCACATGGGCCACTTCGCCGGTGCGGGCCTGCGCTGGCTGTACTTCCTCGCCGGCGTCGGCGGCACCGCCATGATCGGCACCGGGCTGGTGATGTGGCTGGGCAAGCGCCAGCTCAAGCACGCCAAGAGTGCGCGGCCGCCGTTGCACCTGCGCCTGGTGGCGGTGCTCAACACCATGAGCATGGCCGGCCTGCTGCTGGCCGTGGCCGGCTTCTTCTGGGCCAACCGCCTGTTGCCGGTGGACCTGGCGGCGCGCAGTGACCTGGAGGTGCGGCTGTTCTTCTGGGTCTGGGGGCTGTCGGCGCTGCATGCAGCGCTGCGCCCGGCGCGCCAGGCCTGGCTGGAGCAACTGGGGCTGGGAGCGCTGCTGTTCGCCGGGCTGCCGCTGCTGAATGCGCTGACCACCGCCCATGGCTTGAATCATTCACTGGCCAGTGGCGACTGGGCCATGGCCGGGGTCGACCTCGGCGCGCTGGCCTGGGGCCTGCTGATGGCCTGGGCGGTGCGCAAGCTGTGGCGTCATGCGCCGGTCAAGCAGGCCCGCAAGCTTGCGCTGCAGGCCGAGGGCGAACCGTCATGATGCCGGTGGTCGCGCTGCTGTGTTATTCGGGCTTCACCGGCCTGTGCCTGGCCATGGACCGCCATTACCGTGACCTCACGGGGCGTGCGTTGCAGGCGCGGGTAGGCCTGTTCCTGCGTGTGGGCGGGGCGCTGCTGCTAGCCGCCGCCCTGGCCGTGGCGGTGCAGGCCGACGGCGGCTGGAGCATGGGCCTGGTGCACTGGTGCGCGGGGCTGATGGGCAGCGCCATGCTGCTGGTGTTCCTGCTGCCATACCGGCCGCGCCTGGCCCTGGGCCTGGCGGCTGCGGGGTTGCCGCTGGCGCCGCTGCTGGGCCTTGCGCTTTAACCCAGGAAAGCCGCCCGGTAGCTGATGGGGGAGGCACCCAAGGCCTGCCTGAAGCGATTGCTGAAATGGCTGGCGCTGGCGAATCCGCACGCCAGGGCAATGTCCCCCACGGCCAGGCGGCTGCCCCGCAGCAACGCGCACGCCCGCGCCATGCGCCGCGCCAGCACGTACTGGTGCGGTGGCAGGCCGAAACTGGCGCGGAACATCCGCGCGAAATGGTATTCGGACAGGTTGCACAGGGCCGCCAGCTCGCCCAGGGTCAGGGGCTGGTCCAGCGCACTGTCTACATGCTCCACCAGCCGACGCCGGTGGTGGCCAGCCAAACCACCGTTTACCCGCACGCCGTCGCGCAAGCCCGCCTGGTGCAGCAGCGTATGGCTGAGCAGCTCATGGGCCAGGCTGGTGCCCAGCAGGCGTTCGGCCGGCTCCTGCCAATCCAGGGCGATCAGCTGGCGAAAACGTGCAGCCTGGCGGGGCTCGTCGAGAAACGTCACCTCGCGCAGCTGCATCTCCCGCGGCTCGCGGTCCAGCAGCGTCACGCAGCCCAGGGCGAACTGCTGCTCGCTGAAATACAGATGCGCCAGGCGCAGCTCGCCGTTCACCACCCACGCCGAATCCTGCCCGGCCGGCAGCGTGCACAGCTTGTCCGGCGCGCCTTTGCGCCCGGGCGCGTCGGTGCGAAACGTACCGGTGCCGCCGCCCACGTAGCAGGACAGCGTGTGGTGGCTGGGCGCCTGGTAGTGCTGCGAATCGTGGCGGTTGTTCCACAGCGCCGCCGTCAGGCCATCACCCAATGCAGCACTCTGCTCCAGGCGTGCGTGGGACGAGCGTTGCAGGCATTGGAATACCTGGATGGCAGGGGTTGGGGGCATGGTCGACTCCTCTGTGCGCATCGTACCGGTTGGCACCCCCCGTGGCAGTGGCTGGCCGATGAAAAGCGCAAGAATTGGCAAGTGCGCGGGGCAGGGCAGGGGGACACTGGGCCGCCACAAGGAGCGCTGCCATGAACCTGTTTCTCTACCTGCTCACCGTCCTCATCTGGGGCACCACCTGGCTCGCCCTCAAGCTGCAACTGGGGGTGGTGGCCATCCCGGTGTCCATCGTCTACCGCTTTGCCCTGGCGGCGCTGGTGCTGTTCGCCATCCTGTTACTCAGCCGGCGCCTGCAACCCATGAGCCGGCGCGGCCACCTGATCTGCCTGGCCCAGGGGCTGTGCCTGTTCTGCATCAACTTCATGTGCTTCCTGACGGCCAGCCAGTGGGTGCCCAGCGGCCTGGTGGCCGTGGTGTTCTCTACTGCCACGCTGTGGAACGCGCTCAATGCCCGGGTGTTCTTCGGCCAGCGTATCGCTGCCAACGTCTTGGGCGGTGGGGCCTTGGGCCTGGCGGGGCTGGGCCTGCTGTTCTGGCCAGAGCTGGCCGGGCACTCGGCCAGCCGTGAGACTCTGATTGGCATGGGGCTCGCCTTGCTTGGCACTCTGTGCTTCTCGGCGGGCAACATGCTGTCCAGCCTGCAACAGAAAGCCGGGCTGAGGCCACTGACCACCAACGCCTGGGGCATGCTCTATGGCTCGGTGATGTTGGCGGGCTATTGCCTGGTGCGTGGCGTGCCGTTCAGTGTCGACTGGAGCCTGCAGTACATCGGCTCGCTGCTGTACCTGGTGATACCGGGCTCGGTGATCGGCTTTACCGCCTACCTCACCCTGGTGGGACGCATGGGGCCGGAACGGGCGGCATACTGCACGGTGCTGTTCCCGCTGGTGGCGTTGAACGTGTCGGCGGTTGCCGAAGGGTATCAATGGACGGCGCCGGCCCTGGCGGGGCTGGTGCTGGTGATGGCGGGGAATGTGCTGGTGTTTCGCAAGCCCAAGCCGCCGGCCGTGGTGGCCGGCGGCAGGCTGGCCTGATCAGCCCTTGAACACCTGCGGGTTCACCAGGTCCTGCGGGCGCTGGCCTTTCAGCGCCGCGGTCAGGTTATCCATGGCGCGGTTGGCCATGGCTTCGCGGGTTTCCGAGGTGGCCGAGCCGATGTGTGGCAGGGTCACGGCGTTCTTCAGCTGGAACAGCGGCGATTCGGCCAGCGGTTCCTTCTCGTACACGTCCAGGCCGGCGCCGCGGATGGTGCCCTTCTGCAACGCTTCGATCAGCGCCGGTTCGTCGACGATCGGCCCACGGGCGATGTTCACCAGAATGGCGGATGGCTTCATCAGCGCCAGCTCGCGGTGGCTGATCAGGTGCTTGGTTTTCTCGCTCAGCGGTACCACCAGGCAGACGAAGTCGGCCTCGGCCAGCAGTTGGTCGAGGCTGCGGAACTGCGCGCCCAGCTCTTGTTCGATGGCGGTCTTGCGGCTGTTGCCGCTGTACAGAATGGGCATGTTGAAGCCCAGGCGGCCACGGCGGGCGATGGCCGCGCCGATGTTGCCCATGCCGACGATGCCCAGGGTCTTGCCGTACACGTCGGTACCGAACAGGTTGGGGCCGACGGTGGCTTTCCATTCACCGGCCTTGGTCCAGGCGTCCAGTTCGGCGACGCGGCGGGCGCTGCTCATGATCAGCGAAAAGCCCAGGTCGGCGGTGCTTTCGGTGAGCACGTCGGGGGTGTTGGTGAGCATGATGCCGCGCTCGTTGAAGTAGGCGACGTCGTAGTTGTCGTAGCCCACCGAGACGCTCGACACCACTTCCAGCTTGCTGGCGCTGGCCAGCTGCTTGGCGCCCAGCGGGCGACCGGCGCCGATCAGGCCATGGGCGTGGGGCAGGGCTTCGTCGAATTGCGCGGCAATGTCACCCTGCTTGGGGTTGGGCACAATCACGTCGAAGTCTTGCTGCAGGCGCTCGACCATGGGCGGGGTGATGCGGCTGAAGGCAAGTACGGTCTTTTTCATTGGGCTTGTTCTCGACAGTCGGGTGAAGAATGTGAGCACGCTAACATTCCCGCCCTTGTCGACACAAACCTTGTGGGAGCTGGCTTGCCAGCGAGCTTTTGCGTTTTGAAAAGCTCGCTGGCAAGCCAGCTCCCACAGGTTTCACTCAAATCGCCATGTTCAACTCATGGGTCTTCAGGTCCGCCTCATGCGCCGCCAGAATGTCCGGCAACGAGCCGCGCAGGTACTCCACCCAGGTCTTGATCTTCGCGTCCAGGTACTGGCGCGACGGGTAGATGGCGTACAGGTTCAGCTCCTGCAGGCGGTAGTCGGGCAGCATGCGCACCAGGGTGCCGTTGCGCAGGCCGTCGATAGCCGCATAGATCGGCAGCACGCCCACGCCCATGCCGCTGATGATCGCGCTTTTCATCGCGTCGGCGGAATTGACCTGGAATGGTGCATTACTGATGTTGACCATCTCCTGCCCCTCGGGGCCGTCGAACAGCCACTTCTCCAACTGCACCACCGGGCTGATCAGCCGCAGGCAGGCGTGGGACATCAGGTCGCTAGGCTTGCGCGCGGCGCCGTGGGCCTTCACGTACTCGGGCGAGGCGCAGACGATGCTGTAGGTGATGCCCAGGCGCTGGGACACGAAGCCCGAGTCCGGCAGCTCGCTGGCCAGCACGATGGACACGTCGTAGCCCTCGTCCAGCAGGTCCGGTACGCGGTTTGCAAGGGTGAGGTCGAAGGTCACGTCCGGGTGGGTCTTGCGGTACCGGGCAATGGCGTCGATCACGAAGTGCATGCCGATGCCGGTCATGGTGTGCACTTTCAGCTGGCCGGCGGGCCGGGCGTGGGCGTCGCTGGCCTCCGCCTCGGCTTCTTCGACGTAGGCCAGGATCTGCTCGCAACGCAGCAGGTAGCGCTTGCCCGCTTCGGTCAGGGCAATGCGGCGCGTGGTGCGGTTGAGCAGGCGGGTTTGCAGATGCGCTTCGAGGTTGGAGACCGCCCGCGACACGTTGGCGGTGGTTGTATCGAGCTGCACGGCGGCGGCAGTGAAACTGCCCGCTTCGGCCACGCAACTGAAAGCACGCATGTTTTGCAGGGTGTCCATGGGTCACTCTCTAAATAGACGGCAAATTGTCGCATGAAGTAACAATTGTCGTCTCGCTGCTTTATACCGATTATCGCTTTTTCCGTAACAAAGATTCACACGAACACCTGCTTATCGGCGCCCGTTTCACCCCCTAGAATCGGCGTCTCAAGGCAATCCCCTCTCTTTCAGTCAGGAATTAGCAGCTGTGCCGCGTCGCATATTTGGAAAGCTGAATGCTTTCAGCGTTTTGGCCTTAACTTTGACCATCAGCGGCTGCATCGGCACAGGAGGCATCGCCCCGCAAGGCAAGGCCCTGTCCGCCAACACCCTGGCCACCGACGAAGCCATCCAGGCCGCCGCCAAGGACGCCCATTGGCCAGCCAGCCAATGGTGGCGTGGCTATGGCGATGCGCAGCTGGACCAGTGGGTGGACACCGCGCTGCAAGGCAGCCCGACCCTGGCCATGGCCGCCGCCCGCGTGCGCCAGGCCAAGGCCATGGCCGGCGTGGCCGAGTCGGCCGAGTCGGTGCAAATCAATGGCAAGGCGTCGATGACCCGGCACAAATGGCCGACGGACAACTTCTATGGCCCCGGCGAACTGGCCGGTGTCACTGACTGGGACAACACTGCCGGCCTGGGCCTGAGCTACGACCTGGACCTGTGGGGCCGCGACCGCAACGCCACCGAGCAGGCCGTGGACATGGCCCACATGAGCGTGGCCCAGGCCCGCCAGGCGCAGCTGGAACTGACCAACAACATCGTCAAGGCGTACATCCAGCTGTCGCTGCAGTTCGCCCAGCGCGACATCGTCCAGGCCACCCTGGCGCAACAGCAGCAAATCTTGCAGCTGGCGCAAAAACGCCTCGACCATGGCATCGGCACCCAATTCGAGGTCAGCCAGGCGCAGACGCCGCTGCCTGAAACCCAGCGCCAGATCGACGCCCTGGACGAAGAAATCGCCCTGAGCCGCAACCAGCTGGCGGCCCTGGCCGGCAAAGGCCCGGGTGAGGGCGCACGCCTGCAACGGCCGACCCTGGCCCTGGGCGCGCCGCTGAAACTGCCGTCGGCGCTGCCGGCCGAACTGCTCGGCCAGCGCCCCGACGTGGTCGCCAGCCGCTGGCAGGTCGCCGCCCAGGCCCGTGGCATCGACGTGGCGCACGCCGGCTTCTACCCCAACGTCGACCTCACCGCCAGCCTTGGCTACATGGCCACCGGTGGCGGCATGCTGGGCTTCCTGACGGCTTCCAAGCTCAGCTACACCGTGGGCCCGGCCGTGACCCTGCCGATCTTCGACGGCGGCCGCCTGCGTTCGCAGCTGGGCGAGGCCTCGGCCGGCTACGACATGGCCGTGGCGCACTATAATCAGACCCTGGTCGAGGCCCTGAAGAACATCTCCGACCAGCTGATACGCCGCGAGTCCATGGACAAGCAGCAGGCCTTCGCCGCCCAATCGGTGGCCTCGGCGCAGAAGACCTACGACATCGCCCAGGTCGCGTTCCAGCGCGGCCTTACCGATTTCCTCAACGTGCTGAACGCCCAGACCCAGCTGTTCCACCAGCAGACGGTGCAGCAGCAGGTGCAGGCCGCGCGCCTCACCGCCCAGGCCGAGCTGGTGACGGCGTTGGGCGGTGGCCTGCAGGCCGGCAACGACGTGCCGAGCGACGACAAGACCGCGGCGCCGAAAACCCCGGCGGCCCTGGCCATCCTTAACCACTGACGGACCGATCATGACTTCTCTGTCTGCACCGCTGCGCCGGCTCGGGTCGCTGCAGTGGCGCCGTGGCTTCTTCGAGTGGGCGCGCAGCGACGGCGTCACCTGGGTGTATATCTTCAAGACCCTGCTGGCGGCGTTCCTGACCCTGTGGCTGGCCATGCGCCTGGAACTGCCGCAGCCGCGCACGGCGATGATCACTGTGTTCATCGTCATGCAGCTGCAAAGCGGCCACGTGTTCGCCAAGAGCTTCTACCGTTTCCTGGGCACCATCGCAGGCTCCGTGGTCACGGTGCTGCTGATTGCGCTGTTCGCGCAGAACACCGAACTGTTCCTGCCCAGCCTGGTGATCTGGTTCGGCATCTGTTCGGCGGGCGCCGTGCGCCACCGCAACTTCAAGGGCTACGGCTTCGTGCTGGCCGGCTACACCGCGGCGTTCATCGGCCTGCCGGCCCTGGCGCACCCGGAAGGGGCGTTCATGGCGGCCATGTGGCGGGTGCTGGAAATCTCCCTGGGGCTGATCGTCTCCACAGCGGTCAGCGCGGCGATTCTGCCGCAGTCGGCCAGCGCCTCCATGCGCAACGCCATGTACCAGCGCTTTGGCGTGTTCGCCGGCTTCGTCGCCGAGGGCCTGCGCGGTGCCAGCCAGCGCGCCACCTTTGAAAGCACCAACGTGCGCTTCATCTCCGAGGCCGTGGGCCTGGAAAGCCTGCGCGGCGTGGTGGCCTTCGAAGACCCGCACATGCGCCGCCGCAGTGGCCGGGTCAGCCGCCTCAACAGCGAGTTCATGGCCATCACCACGCGCTTCAACGCCCTGCACCAGCTGCTGGAACGCATTCGTGGCCGCGGCCATGCCGAGGTTGTCACGGCCATCGAGCCCGGCCTGCAGGCCCTGGCGCAACTGCTGGACGGTTTCGCCGGCCGCGCGCTGACCGTGGACGACGCCAAGCGCCTCACTGAACAGCTGTCCACCTACAAGGCCGAACTGCCGTCCCACGTGCGCCGCCTGCGGGCCATCTTCGTAGAAAGCGCGCCCAGCGAGCACGATTTGCTGGACTTCCACACCGCCTACGAGCTGCTGTACCGCTTCGTCGACGAGCTGCACAGCTACGCCCAGACCCACGCCTCGCTGGCCGACCACAGCCATGCGCGCGAAAGCTGGGACGAGCCGTTCATGCCCCAGACCAGCTGGTGGGTCTCGGCCGCCGCGGCAGTGCGGGCCATGTCGGTGTTGGGCCTGCTGGGCAGCTACTGGGTGGCCACCGCCTGGCCCAGTGGCGCCACCATGACCCTGGTGGCCGCGGCCACCGTGGGCCTGTCGGCAGCGGCGCCGAACCCCAAGCGCATGTCGTTCCAGATGGCCTGTGGGACCATGCTGGGCGCGGTAGTAGGCTTTGCCGAAACCTTCTTCGTGTTTCCCTGGATCGACGGCTTCCCGCTGCTGTGCATGGTGCTGGCGCCGGTGCTGGTGTTCGGCGCCTTCCTGGCCTCGCGCCCGCAGTGGGCAGGGTACGGCCTGGGCCTGCTGATTTTCTTCTCGATCGGCTCGGTGCCCGACAACCTCACCGTGTACAACGCCTACGGCTTCATCAACGACTACATCGGCATGATCCTGGGCATGCTCGCCTGCGCCGCCGCCGGCGCCATCATCCTGCCGCCCAACAGCCGCTGGCTGTGGCAGCGCCTGGAGCACAACCTGCGCGAGCAGGTGGTGTTCGCCATCAGCGGCAAGCTGCGCGGCCTGGGCTCGGCGTTCGAAAGCCGTACCCGCGACGTGCTCAACCAGGCTTACGGCCTGGCTGCCGGCAAGCCCGAGGTGCAGCGCAACCTGCTGCGCTGGATGTTCGTGGTGCTGGAGATCGGCCACGCCATTATCGAGCTGCGCCGCGAGCAGGCGGTGCTGCCGGTGCACCCGGCCTACGCCGAGTCGCAGCCGTGGCGCCAGGCCATCCGCGCCATGGGCCGCTCGCTGATCCGCCTGTTCATCCAGCCCAGCCGCGCCAACCTGGAGCGCAGCCTGGCGGCGGTGGACCAGGCCATCTACTGCGTGCGCGACACCGACGAGCCGTTCGCCCGGCACTTCGACACCTCGGCGCTGCGCCGGGTGCAGAGCTACCTGCACTTCATCCGCAGCTCCCTGCTGGACCCGCAATCACCGCTTGCCGAGCTGGCGCCGCCGCGCCCGCCCAAGGACTGACCCATGCCTCGCGAAATAGCCTTTCATGGCGTGTATATGCCGACCATGACCCTGATGTTCCTGATTGCCCTGGGCGTGGGCTGGGTGCTGGACCGCCTGATCAGCGGCCTGGACCTGTACCGCTTCTTCTGGCACCCGGCGCTGCTGCGCCTGAGCCTGTTCGTCTGCCTGTTCGGCGCCATGGCGCTAACCGTTTACCGTTGAGACCGACCTGATGAAAAAGTTTTTCAGCCTGATTGCCACCCTGCTGATACTGGCCCTGGCCGTGTTCATCGGCCGCGAGCTGTGGGTGCACTACATGGAAACCCCCTGGACCCGCGACGGCCGCGTGCGCGCCGACATCATCAACGTCGCCCCGGACGTGTCCGGCTACGTGGTGGCGGTGCCGGTGCGTGACAACCAACTCGTGAAGAAGGGCGACGTGCTGCTGCAGATCGACCCCGAGCACTACCAGATCGCCGTCAAGCAGGCCCAGGCGCTGGTTGCCTCGCGCAAGGCCACGTGGGAAATGCGCCAGGTCAACGCCAAGCGCCGCGCCGACATGGACAACCTGGTGGTGTCCAAGGAAAGCCGCGAAGACGCCGGCAACGTCGCCAGCTCCGCCGAGGCCGACTACCAGCAGGCCGTGGCCGCGCTGGACGCCGCCCAGCTGAACCTGGCCCGCACCAAGGTGCTGGCCACGGTGGACGGCTACGTCACCAACCTCAACGTGCACGTGGGCGACTACGCCCGCACCGGCGAGGCGAAAATGGCCGTGGTCGACAAGAATTCGTTCTGGGTGTACGGCTTCTTCGAGGAAACCAAGCTGCCCCACGTGAAGGTGGGCGACAAGGCTGACCTGCAGATGATGAGCGGCGAAGTGCTCAAGGGCCACGTCGAGAGCATCTCGCGCGGCATCTACGACCGCGACAACCCCGAGAGCCGCGAGCTGGTGGCCGATGTGAACCCGACGTTCAACTGGGTGCGGTTGGCCCAGCGGGTGCCGGTGCGGATTCATATTGATGAGGTGCCGGATGGCTTCCTGCTGGCGGCGGGGACTACGTGTACGGTGGTTGTGAAGGAAGGTTCGGCGGGGGCTCTGTAGGGGAGCGCCCTGGCAGGTGATTGCATCAAGGCGACCAGGAGCTAGCCGATGTTCTCTTATCGCTCTTGAGATCGAGCGCCGTCCGCACGGCGCATCGCGACCAAGGTCGGCTCCTACATCTGTTTCGGGCCAGTTATGCCAGTGCCATCACTTGGTCCGCCTTGTTGGTTCACTGCAGATTCATGGTGGTGCCACCAAAGCGGGCAAGGTGATCTAACAGGCATAATTGGCCCGAAACAGATGTAGGAACGGCGGGGCGGCCATCCGCCTTGGCCGCGATGCGCCGCGCGGGCGGCGCTCGATCTCAAGGACACTGCACCTCTCAAGACATGCCCCTGGAAGCCCCAGCGCGATCGACCGCCAAGCCCAGCACAGCCTGGCGGCAGCGGCTAAACCGAACCCGCGTAGCAGCTGCCGCCAGGCTGCGTCCGGCCTCTGCGCGGTCTGCCCGCCATGCGCGGCGCCTGCGGACGCGGCCTACGGCCGCTGCTACGGGGGCCCGTGTACCTCGGCGCGCGGCCAAGGACGGCTCCTACCACGCACGGCGTAGGAGCCGACTTTAGTCGCGATGCAGACGACGCCGTTTCAAAGCATCTAGCCCAGTGAAAACCGTGCCTCTTTCGCCAGGACTTCGGTTACCCACTGGTTGATGCTTTTGTGCGCCAGCTCGGCTTTCACCGCAACGGTTGCGTGAAGGCTGGGTTCCAGGCGCAGGCTCAATTTGCCGGAATAGGCTTTTTGCGGCTCCTTTCCCAGTTTCCGGCACGTATCGAGATAGTCCACTACGGCCTCCTCGAAGGCGGCGCGCAATTCGGACACCGATTCGCCATGAAACCCGACCACATCCTTGATGCCAGCCAGGTGGCCAATCAGCAGGCCATCTTCGTCGCTGTATTCGATGCGGGCGGTATAGCCCATGTAACTCATCACGTTCATGGTGTAACTCCTGCTTGTTCGAGAAACACCCGGGCACGTTGATCTGGTACCAGATTATGATACCGTTTTGGCGCGGTCTACCGGAGCCGACCTGTTGACCCTGTGGGAAATCTCCGAAACTCTAGCGGTGGGCTGTAGGCCCAGCGCAGCCTGGCGGCAGCGGCTACAAATCCCGGTTCAACCCGAACTTGCGCTTTAAAATCCCTTCGACGATGCCCTTCGGCACCCACCTCTCCAGCCACGGCAACGCCCGGCTGCCGTTGCCGATACGCACCAGGCGCGGTGGCACTGGCTTCTGCACGGCCGCCAGCAGGCGGCCGGCGAACTCTTCGGCCGGCGTAGGCCGGTCTTGCGAGGCCCGCGCCCGCGCGCGGATCTGCGCCTGCAACGGCCACCACGGCGAACCCTCGGCAAGCACCTGCTCGGCTTCGCGGCTGGCGTTGTTGGCGAACTGGGTGTCGATGGCGCCCGGTTGTACTTCCATGACGCGAATGCCGAACGGCGCCAGTTCCATGCGCAGGGCATCGCTCAAGCCGTGCACGGCGGCCTTGGAGGCGCAGTAGGCGCCGGCGAACGGGGTCACCAGCACGCCGGAGACGCTGCCGATGTTCACCACCAGCCCATGGCTGGCGCGCAGCAGCGGGAACAGCGCGCGGGTGACGCCGACGATGGCGAAGACGTTGGTCTCGAACTGCTGGCGCATGCCGGCCACGCCGCCGTCCAGCAGCGGGCCCATGGCGCCGTAGCCGGCGTTGTTGATGAGGATATCCAGCTGCGGCAGCTCGGCGGCCAGGGCCGCCAGCGCGGCCTCGTCGTTGACATCGAGCTGGCGCGCCTGGAAGCCTTCGGCCGCCAGGCGCTCTACGTCCGCGGGTCGTCGTGCCGTTGCCCAGACGCTGTGGCCTGCCTGCTGGAAGCTGCGCGCGAGGGCGAGGCCGATGCCGCTCGAGCAGCCGGTGATGAGGGTGACGGGCATACGGGGTCCTTGTTCGGCGAGTCGGGTATGAGGTCGATCAAGGCGCAGTCTAGCTGCTCATCCTTGCCCCCCGTGATCAATAATCCATGGCCATCAGCGTGCACCACGAACTGCGCCGGCACCCCGGTCACGCCCAGGGGCTGCCACAGGGCGCCGTTGCCTTCGGTGGGCATGCTGAAGATGTCGACGCCCGGGTGCTGGCTGGCGATGGCCGTGAGGTGCTGCAGGCGCATGCTGCAGCTAGGGCACCCAGCCGAGTGCAATAACAAAAGCCGCCCCCGGCGTGCCGGGGCAAAGGCATATTCATTGGCGCCGGTCTGCTTGCCTTCGCCGAAATGTTCGACGAAGGCGGCAGCGTTTTCGAGCGGTTTGATGGCATTCATGTCGCTGTCCCCATGATGAATAACGTGATCACGTATTCAACGCCTATGGGGCACAGCGCGAAACTGTAAGAACTGACAGGTACCCCGTCAGTTGGCGAAGCGCCCTTGCACCCGCTCGGCCCGCCATTCCAGGGTCTGCGCGCGGTAGCCGGGGCGCAGCGGCGGCAGCGGCAGGCAGTCGCTCCAGCTGGCGCCGGGCTGCAACTGGCCCGGGCCGCGGTAGCGCGGGGCGTCGTAGTCGTCCTGCACCAGGTTCACGGTGTCACCCGGCGCGAAGGCGGCCAGGCGCCATTGCAGCTCCACCATGGGCACGCTGTTGCCGTTCTTCATGCTCACTTGCAGCGGCTTGTCGGCGGGGCACTGCTCGGCCTCGTACTTGAAGTGCAGGCCCATGCGCGCCAGTTGTGCCAGTTCGCGGTTGTCCTGCCACAGCACGCTGAGGCCGACCATGGCCAGGCCAACTACCGCCACCAGGGAAATCGGCAGGGCTTTCTTCGGGTAGCGAATGAGCAGGAACAGCCAGGAGATGATGAGGAGAGTGCCGATGAGCATGGCTTTGATCGCGTGTTGTGGGACAGGCCTGCCATCGTAACCCAATAAAAAAGCCCCTGCTTCACCGGCTGCGGATAGGGGACGCAGCGGATGAGGCAGGGGCTTACGGGGCGACCTTACTGGGCGATGGTTTTTACCGACACGCCGCGCTCGATCGGGGTGGAGCGACCGTAGATATCTTCGAAGCGCTCGATGTCGTCTTCACCCAGGTAGCTGCCCGACTGCACTTCGATGATTTCCAGGGGGATCTTGCCCGGGTTGCGCAGGCGGTGCACCGAGGCGATCGGGATGTAGGTGGACTGGTTCTCGCACAGCAGGAACACGTTCTCGTCGCAGGTCACCTCGGCGGTGCCCGACACCACGATCCAGTGCTCGGCGCGGTGGTGGTGCATCTGCAGGCTTAGGCAGGCGCCCGGTTTCACCGAGATGTGCTTGACCTGGAAGCGGCCGCCCATGTCCACCGAGTCGTACGAGCCCCAGGGGCGGTACACTTCGCAGTGGTTCTGGGTTTCGCTGCGGCCCTGCTCGTTGAGGGTGGCGACCATCTGCTTCACGCCCTGGACCTTGTCCTTGTGGGCAATCATCATCGCGTCCTTGGTTTCCACCACCACGATGTTTTCCAGGCCGATCACCGACACCAGCTTGCCGTTGCCATGGATCATGCAGTTGCGGCTGTCCTGCACCACCACGTCGCCCTTGGTGACGTTGCCGTTGGCGTCCTTCTCATGCACGTCCCACAGCGACGACCAGCAGCCTACGTCGCTCCAGCCGGCAGTCAGCGGCACCACGCAGGCGCGCTGGGTCTTTTCCATCACCGCGTAGTCGATGGAATTGTCCGGGCAGCAGGCGAAGGTGGCTTCGTCGATCTCGATGTTGTCGCCGTCCTTCACGCTGCGCTCAAGGGTGAGCATGCAGGTGTCGTAGATGTCCGGGTCGTGCTTTTTCAGCTCTTCCAGGAAGCGGCTGGCGCGGAACAGGAACATGCCGCTGTTCCAGAAGTAGCCACCGGCCTCGACGAATTCGCTGGCGCGTTTTTCATCCGGTTTCTCGACGAACTGGGCCACGCGGCTCACGCCTTCTGGCAGCAGCGCATCGTTGGTGGACTTGATGTAGCCATAACCGGTTTCCGGCTTGGTGGCCGGCACGCCGAACAGCACCATCTCGCCGCGCTCGGCGGCCACGGTGGCCAGGGCCAGGGCGCGTTGCAGGGCTTTCTGGTCGTCGATCACGTGGTCGGCGGGCAGCACCAGCATCAGCTCGTCGCGGCCTTCATTCACCAGCTTCATGGCGGTCAGGGCCACGGCTGGCGCGGTATTGCGGCCGAAGGGCTCCATCAGGATGCCCTGGGTTTCCAGCTTCAGGTTGGCCAACTGTTCGTTGACGATGAAGCGGTGATCCTTGTTGCAGACCACGATGGGGGTGTCCATGCCTTCGAACACCAGGCGCTCCAGGGTTTGCTGGAACAGCGTGTGCTCGCCGGTCAGGGCCAGGAATTGCTTGGGGAATTGCTTGCGCGAAAGCGGCCACAGACGAGAGCCACTACCACCTGACAAGATCACCGGAATCATAATGTTTCTCCATAAAACGAATGGTTAGTTAGACGCGTTGCCGTTTCTGTCTTGTTGTTGTTCCCTGCTGGCCGCCCGTTGCTGCGGGCGGCCGGCTCGATGCTTCTCAGCGGGTGGACACCGGGCGCTGTACCCAGACTGGCGACAGGCTGCTGCCTTCGCCGGTCACGTAGAGCACGGCGGCCTCGCCACGCTCCAGGGCCACGGGCTTGAGGTCGCTGACCTTCTTGTCGCCTTCGTACAGCGCCAGGCTGACTTTCACCGGGTTGATCTCGCGCTCGCCGGTGCCCTTGGCGGCCACGTCCTTGACCACGTCGGTCTTGCCGTCGGCGGTCTTCAGGGTCAGCGGCTTGTCACTGAGGTTCTGCACGCGTACCAGCGACTTCTGCTTGTTCTTGAACGGTGGCTCTTCCACCAGCTGCGGGTTGCCGTTGGTGTTGTTGACCACGGTGTAGTAGTGGTCCGAGGCCAGCTTCACCGGCAGGGTCTTGCTGCCGACCTTGGCGCTGTAGTCGCCCTGGGGCATGAAGCTGAAGTCGCTGCTGGCCAGCGGCGCGATCTCGTTGAGGTTGGTGTTGCCGACGCTGGCGCTGACTTCCTGGTTGCCGGCGTTGTAGACCCGCACGAACGCCGAGCCTTTTGGCGCGGTAGGGCCGTAGAGGGCGGCATCGCCACCGGCGAAGGCGTGTGCGGAGAGCAGGCCGGTGGCGGCAATCAGGGCAGCGGCCAGACGGTTCTTGGTGGTATGTGCGGTCATGTGCATTTCCTCTTTGCTTGTAAGGTTCGAGCTTTTCAACGGCTCAGTTGGATTGGCCCACAGCCAGGTTCTGGTTGGTATTCGGGTCTTTTTTCAGTTCGGCGATCCAGTTCGGGTCGAACTCGCCGAGGTCGTTCTTCATTGGCAGATAACGTTCCGGGAACTCCCAGATCAGCACCTGTGGCGGGCTGTTCTTGAAGGCGTCGGTTTGCAGGTACTTGAGCATCGGCAGGATCGGGCCGTGGCCGTCTTCGGCGTAGTTGACGACGTCGCTGTTGAGCGACTGCTTCAGCGCGCCCAGGAAGTTCCAGTGCGGGTTGGCGCTGTAGCTGGTGCCCACCAGGGCCACCGGGATTTCGCTGCCGCCAAACAGCGCGTCGCCGCTGTCGGCCTGCTCGCCTGCCTGGGTGGTGGTGCGCTGGGCCAGCTCATCCGGCTTGGGCAGCAGGTTGCTGAACAGCGGGTCCAGGGGCAGGAAGTTGGTCAGGTCGCCCTTGTAGGGCTTGCTGCTGTCGCTGGCAGTGACGAAGGTCTGCGGCTGGCCGCTGAGCGGCATGTGCGCGCTGATGGCGGTGCCCAGGTTGTGGGCGACCACGTCGGCGCCCATGGGCGTCCAGTGGGTGTCGGTGCGCAGGAACACCTGGCCCTGGGCCTTGGCCTGCTGCAGCGGGGCCAGCAGGTCGGGGGCGAAAATGCCGGCGGCCGCAGCCTGGGCGTGGAACTGCTGGTACAGGTCCTTGTGCAACTCGGCCGGGGCGGTGGCGCCGATGTGCTCGGGGTACAGGCGGGCCTTGGCCGGGACGATGGCCAGCACCAGCTGCACACCGTGCTGCTTGAGCTGGGCCTGCACGCCCTTGATCAGGGCGAAGTTGTCGGCTTCCACCTGGGCGCCGTTGGCCACCGGGTCGAATTCCTCGTCGCTGTACAGCCACTGGTCGCGGCCCAGCACCACGCCGGGGCGGCCTTCGTGGAACAGCTTGAAGTCCACCGCCGCCCACAGGTTGGTGCCCAGGCGCTTGATCGGGAACTGGTCGTCGTAGTGGGTTTCCACCGCCTTGGTGAACTTGCCGTTGAGCACGGTCATCTGTTGGGTGCGGTTGAAGCTGGCGAAGCTCCACAGCGACCAGAGGCCCAGGCCCAGCAGCACGGCCAGGAACAGCAGGATGTAGAGGATGCGTAATGATCGGGTCATGGTCGGCTCGCTCAGAACTGGAAGTAGAGGAACGGCGAGAAACTTTGCGCCGACAGCTTCAGGATCGAGGCCAGGAACAGCACCAGCACCAGGGTGCGCATCAGGTAGCGCGACCAGTCCACGGTCCAGTACGAGGCTTGCACCTGATGACCATGGGCGTGGGCCGCCAGCGCGGCCGGGTTATCGCCCGGGGTGGCGCGGTACAGGCCAGGTTGCGCGGTGGCCGGGCCGTTGGCTTCGGCAACCGGGGCCTTGGCTTTTGGCTTGGGCTGGTTGGTGTACAGGTCACGCAGGCCGAAGAACGCCAGGGTGATGTAGGCGATCACCAGGGTCGCCACTTGCAGGCCGGTGAGGCTGGCGGCGTTGAGCTCGGACAGGTGCCAGTCGCCGAAGCTGAACATGGCGCCGTACATGCGGTAGGCCACGTGCAGGTTCTCGGCGCGGAAGATCACCCAGCCCATGATCACCAGCAGGAAGGTCAGCGCCCAGCGAATCGGGTTCAGCGCCCGTGGCGTGGTGTTGATGCCCAGCAGGCGCTCGATGGCCAGCCACGCGCCGTGCCAGGCGCCCCAAATGATGTAGGTGAAGTTGGCGCCGTGCCACAGGCCGCCCAGCAGCATGGTCAGGAACAGGTTGCGGTAGGTGGCCAGGGTGCCTTTGCGGTTGCCGCCCAGGGTGATGTACAGATAGTCGCGCAGCCAGGTCGACAGGCTGATGTGCCAGCGGCGCCAGAACTCGGTGATCGACTGGCTGATGTAGGGCTGCTTGAAGTTTTCCATGAAGCGGAAGCCCATCATCAGGCCCAGGCCGATGGCCATGTCGCTGTAGCCGGAGAAGTCGAAGTACAGCTGCGCGGTATAGGCCAGGGCGCCCAGCCAGGCGTCGCCGGTGGTCGGTGCGGCCAGGGCGAAGCAGTGGTCGGAGACGGTGGCCAGGGTGTCGGCGATGAACACCTTCTTGATGAAGCCCTGCATGAACCGCGTGGCGCCCTCGCTGAACTTGTCGAGGGTGTGGGTGCGGTTGTTGAACTGGTCCACCAGGTCGGCGAAACGCAGCACCGGCCCGGCGATCAGGTGCGGGAAGATGGCCACGAAGGCGGCGAAGTCGATCAGGTTGCGAGTGGCCGGGGTGTCGCCGCGGTACACGTCGATGATGTAGCTGATCGATTCGAAGATGTAGAACGAGATGCCGATGGGCAACAGCACGTGCGTGAGGATGAACGGCTGCATGCCGAACGAGCTGATGATGGCGTTGATGCTCTCCACGCCGAAGTTGGCGTACTTGAAGTAGCCCAGCACGCAGAGGTCCACGGCCACGCCCAGCAGCAGCCAACGCTGCGCGGGTTTGGTACGGATGCCGGCGGCGCCTACGCGCAGGCCGATCCAGTAGTTCCACAGGGTGACCGCGGCGAACAGCGCCAGGAAGTCCACCCGCCACCAGGCATAGAACACGTAGCTGGCGACCAACAGAAGCAGGTTGCGGTAGCGATTGCCGCACAGGTAGTACAAGCCGAGAAAGACCGGCAAGAACAGGAACAGGAACACGTTAGATGAGAAAACCATCCCGATCTCTCCTTGTTTGATCCATACACAAGGGCCAAAGCCCCCCCAAACCCCCCATTTATTCCAGGGGGTAAATACATTCTGCTGGCCTGATCGTTGATCAATGTGGGAGCTGGCTTGCCAGCGAGCTTTTCAGGGCCTCAACAGCTCGCTGGCAAGCCAGCTCCCACAGGTTCAGCAGTTCCAACGTTTAATCGTTCACGAACCCTTGTTGCCTTTTTCGTGCTCGGGGTCGTAGACCTTGGTCAGGTCGCCGCCCAGGCGGAAGGTCTTGAACGGCTGCCCTTCGTGCTTGCGCTCAAGCGCGTCGGGCGGGCAGCTGTAGAGGCTGCACCAGGGCTCCAGCCAGGCGAATTTGCTGTCCACCTTGAGGTCGGTCATGTCCTGGTCCTTGCCGTTCTTGGCTTCGAAGATGTCCGGGTCCTTCACCCCGGCCAGCACCTTGTCGCCCAGGCGTTTCAGGGCACCGTTGTTTTCCTGGCGCAGGTCCACGCCGTTGGCCTGGGCGAAGCTGGCGATCATGGCCAGCGGCGGCAGGGCGTAGTTGTGGTAGGCCAGGGCACGCTGCTGGCGCTTGAGCTCGTTGGGCAGGAAGCCATCGGCGTCGACCTGGCTGGCGCCGATCTTGTATTCCTTCACCGACCAGTCGAACAGGTCACGACGGTCCAGGGCCACGGAGGCGGCCATCACCGACCAGGCCGCCCAGTACGAATGGTTGTTGGTGTGGTCCAGCGGCAGGTTGTTCCAGTCGCTCACCACCTGGTCGGCCAGGCGCCCGAACCAGGCTTCGATCACCTGGGTCTGCTGCTGGTGGGTGGCCAACGGGTGCGAGTCGGAGAACTTCAGCCGCACATACGCCGAGGCCATGCTGCCCAGTGCCCATTTGCGCATGGACTTGCCGGTGTGGTTGAAGTCCTTGGACATCAACGCGTCGGCCTGGGCCCACGTCACCATCCAGTTCAGCGCGCAATCCAGTTGCGCCGGGTTGCCGTCGCGCATGTACACCATCACCTGCTTGCTGATGCCGCGCTCCATGCTGGTGATGTCCTTGGTGGCATCGCGGAAGGCTTTGTCAGAAGTGGCGTTGAAGGTCGAACGGGTCTTGTCCGAACCTTCGTACTTGCTGCGGAACTGCAGGCTCTGGGTGTAGGGCTGCGGCATGGCCGGGCAGCCCTGGTCGTTGGGGCTGGTCTTGAACTTGTCCACGGCCGCCAGGTAACCCTGTGGCGGGTGCAGTGGCGCGGCGGCCTGGGCGTGGCCGGCGAAGATGGCCAGGCCCAGCAGGGTAGGGGCGAGCAGATGGCGTAGTGCGTTGGTGCGGTTCATGGGTAACCTCACAGTCCGGCTTGGGCGTTCTGTTGTTTCGGCGATTGCTGAACGCCAGGGAAGACGTTGCGCTTGCACACGGTGGCTTCGACTTTCTGGGCAGGTTGGCCGGCCTCTGGGCCTTCCACTTCCAGGGCCAGCAGGTTCTGCGAAGCCCAGTCCTCGTCGTTGCGCAACTCGAAGGCAAAGCGCCCGTCGGTTTCCGATGTGGTCGGTTTTTCGATCTTCAGGTCCTCATGCCGCCCGTTCAGGTACCACAGGGTGGCGTGCAGGGTCTTGACCGAGGTGTCGGCAAACTTGATGTCGATCTGGTGGTTGCCGTTGTGCAGGTCCTTGATGCCGTTGCGGCCGTTGATCAGCAACTCGTTCTTGCCGGTCTTGAGCGTGGTGCTGGCCGACAGCTCGGCGGTCTTGCCGTCGCAGCCGTTGTCCAGCAGCGACATCATCTGCCGGTAGATGGTCTCCTGGTCCAGGCGGTACAGCGGTGAGAACTCCCAGATGAGGATTTTCGGCGGGTGCTTCTGGAAGTCGTCGCTGCCCAGGTACTGCAGCATCGAGCCTTCCAGGCCGCCGCCGGGGAAGGCGACGTTAAGGATGTCGGCACCGATGTCCTGCTCCAGGAAACCCGAGAAGTTGTAGTTCTTGCCGCTGTGGCTGGTGCCCACCAGGGTGATCTGCGGGGTGCCGGCGTCGCCGAACAGGTCGCCGTCGGCGGCCTCGCCCTTGGGCTCGGTGGTGAACTGGTCCATGTACTGGATGGCGTAGCTGGTGCCGCATAGCTGGCCGGCCATGTTGTGCAGGGTACCGGTCTTGCCCATGCGGCCGGACAGGTGGGTCTCGAACTCGCGCTTGGGAATGTCGGCGAAGGCCGGCATTTTCTTCACGGTCTCGGCGACGATCTTGGCGGTGCGCTGGGCGCCGTACGGGGTCCAGTGCTGGTCACCGCGGAAGTAGAAGTCGTGGGCCTGCTGCTCGTTGGTCAGCGGCGACAGGTCCGGCACGTTGAAGCCCATGCTGGCGAAGCGCTTGAGCATGGCCTGGTAGTTCTGCAGCGCCTTGTCGTACTGGAACTTGTCGCGGTCGGCCGGGAACAGCTTGTTGCGGTCCACCAGGCCACGGGTGGGCTGGTACACCACCACCAGCTCCACGCCCTTGCTCTTGAAGGCGTCGTGCAGCTGTTGCAGGCGGCGGTAGCCCTCGGGCGTGGTGTCGAATTCGGTGCGCAGGTCTTCCTGGGTACGGAACAGCCAGTCGCCTTGGGCCTGTACCAGGGTGGTGAAGTTCTGCTGGTAGCGCGTCACGTAGTTCTTCGCGTCATGGGCGGCCGGGCACAGGCTGCAGCACGGCGCTGCCTGGTACTTGGGCGCGGCGAAGTCCTGGGCGCTGGCGCCGTTGGACGCGGCCATCATGGCGGCGGCCAGGCCGGACAGGCTGAGCAGCTTGATCAAGGTGGGGTGCATGAAATTCATCCTCAGTCCTGCATTTCGGTCTGGCGTTCGACAGGGTCGATCAGCACGGCTTTTTGTTGGCGAACCATCAGGTCCATGATTTCGGCCTGGCGGTCGCCCAGGATGCCGGTGAAGCTGATGCCGCTGGATTTGGTCGGGGCAAGCATCGACACGCGGTACATTTCAAGCGACAGCGGCGAGTCGATGGACAGCGGCCCGGTGCCGTTGCCGGCCAGTTCGCCACCCACCAGGATCAGCGAGACCTGGGCGTCGAACGGGTCGAGCTTGATGTTGCGGTCGGTGTTGCTGAGGTCCTTGATGTGCCCGTACACGCCGGTCAGGCCGTTGCCCAGGGCCTTGTTCTCGTAGAGGCGGATGTTGGTGCTGTTGCGCACGCGGATGCCGTGGCGCTTGTTGCCCAGCAGCATGTTGCCCCACAGCAGGTTGTCGGCGCTTTCGTACAGGGTGATGCCGTCGGTGTGGTTCTTGTAGATCTTGTTGTAGGCCACCAGGTTGCCCACGCTGTTACGGTCGATCACCACGCCGGACAGGTGGTTGTCGTAGCTGCGGTTGTTGATGATGAAGCTGTCGTTCACCTCGCGGGAGACGATGATGCCGTGCTTCTTCTTGGTCCCGTACACGGTGTTGTCGGCGATGATCAGGCCGTGGGAGCGGTCGTGCGGGTCGATGCCGTAGATGACGTTGTCGCGGTAGGTATTGCTCTTCACCACGAAGTCGGTGGTCTCATAGCAGTAGAAGCCGTACCACATGTCCGAGAAGGTGCTGCCGATGATCCAGCCGGTGGGCTGGGCACGGCCCATCTGTTCGCTCATGTTCGGCGTGTACTGCGAGATGCTCACCCCGTACGACTTGGACTGGTTGTAGCCCATGCTCGCCATCACGGTGTTGACCATGTAGGTCTCGGTGCCGCCCCAGGACAGCAGGAACGGGCGGAAATCCTTGGGGTCGCGGAAGGTCGACGGGCCGTTGTCGGCCTCGCGCCAGCCCAGCACCCGGGTGTCACGGATGAACAGCTTGCCGTCGTTGACGATGAACGCACCGCCCTCCTGGGACAGGCGCAGTTCCTTGGTCTGCTTGTCGATCTCGAAGGTCGCGTTGTGCCCGACCACGATCGGCAGGCGCGCCAGGTACACGCCCGGGGCGGTCTCGCGGATGTACTGCTTGGGCAGCTTGCGCACCAGCTCGGTGAGGTTGACGTAGCCGTCCTCGACGAAGATGGCCTGGGGAATGCCGTGCTGGCGGTTCACCCACTCGGCCATCTTGTTGTCGCCGCCGATGAATTCCTTGAGCACGTCTTCCTGCAGCATGCGCTTGACCACGATCTTGCCGGCCTTGCGACGGTCGATCTTGGCGGCCACGGCCTTGGCGGTGTAGCCGCTCAGGTCGGGCAGTTTCGGCGCGGCCAGCTCCAGCGACTCGGGGGCCGCGGTGGTGATGGTGTAGGTCTTGGCCTGCTGCAGGGTCTTGGCCTCGTCATCGCCCAGGGGCGGCGCCGGGTGGGCCGCCGGCGCGGCAGCCAGGGCCGCGCCGCTGGCCAGCAGCAGGGCGGTGGCCAGCAGGGCCCTGGGCCATGGCAATCTGTCTGAATTCATCATTTCCTCGCACTCCCTTCGCGGTCGCATCAGAAGCGCCAGATCACGTCGATAAAGGCGCGGTGCATGTAGCTGTCCACTTGATTGCCATAGGCCGAGCCGGGTTTGAACACACCCGCGCGCAGGCGCACCAGCGCCGAGGGCTCGTCGATGGACTGGCTCAGGGCGGCAGGCAGCAGGCCTTGCTTGAAGTACTTGCTGACCACCAGGTCCATCTCTTGGCCCAGGTCCTTGTCACCGTCAGCCAGCGGCAGCGAGCTGATGGAGGTGATGTCGGTCGGGTTTTCCGGGTCGGTGGTGGTGTTCACCGCGTCCAGGGTGCTGGTGCCGATGCCCTGGTTGCCGTCCACGCGCCAGAACTTGTGGTAGATCAGGCTGGCGTCGTATTCGTCGCGCAACTGCCAGCTGGCGAACAGCGAGGCGCTTTGCACGTTGGCCATCTCGGCCTGGTAGGCCTCGCCGAAGCGCGCCACGCGGGCACGGGTGCCGGTCCAGGTCGAGCGGTTGCTCTGCAGGCCGTTCTGTTCGTAGTCGCGGCTGGCACGCGAATAGGCGCCGCCCACTTGCCACTCGGGCGTCAGGTGCACGCGCAGGCCCAGGTCGGTGGCCCAGCCGTTGACGTGGCCACTGGTCTTGTCGCCGGCCACGGTCTGGCCGTCGACCACGTTGCTGCCGATGCTGTCGCGGTTGCCGGACATGAACGTCAGGCTGCCCCAGTAGTTGATGTTGTTCAGGTTGTCGTGGTTGTAGGCGTCGCTGTCGGCCTCAAGGCCCAGCCAGGTCAGGTCGCCGGTGCTGCTCTTGTCCGAATCGTCGATAGCCTGGCCGGTGCTCGGCAGGCTGCCGCTGTCATGGGTGTGGTGGGCGCGCACGCCAACCCACTGGCCCGGGGTCCACTGGTACGAGACGTCGCCGTAGGCGTGCAGCACGTCCTTGTCGGTGGCGGCCAGTTCGGTGAGGTCGGTGCGGTATTCGCTGAACCGCTCGGCGACGCCGGCGTGGGCGCGCAGCAGGGTGGTGTCGAAGTCCCAGTTCAGGGCCTCGATGTTGGTGTCTTTCCATTCGCCGTCGTCGTTGCGCAGGCGCTGGCGGCCGAACTTGAGGATCTCGCCGGGGTAGGGCGTGAAGCCGCTGTAGCCGACCCAGAATTCACGCATGGCCAGGTAGTTCTTTTTCTGCTCGCGGCCGCTGGCAGTGCTGTCGCTGCTGACGTTGGACTCTTGCAGGGTGTCGGTCTGGATGGTGTCGGTGGCGGTCACCAACTGGCCCATGGCGTAGGCGCTCCAGTCGCCCCATTGGCCGTACGCCCAGGGGCGCAGGTCCAGGCCCAGGCCGTTGACGTCGCCGCCGGAGCGGGTGCCCAGGTCGCGGTCGTCCTCGGACTGCAGCGTGCCTTTGACTTCGATGCCGAAGTTCTGGTCAGCGGTCAGCGCCGCCAGTGTCGGGCAGGACCAGAGCGCGGCGAAACCCAGGCCAATGCCGGCTTTCATCCATTGGTTCAGTTTCATAGCGATTTGTCCTCAGCGTCTTCGTCTTCCAGCGTCTGCAGGGCAATGCTGCTGTTCTGGTTCATGGCACCGCGCACGTGCTGCTCCTGTTGCAGCAGTTGCTGGGCCTGGGCGCGTTGGTCGGGTGTCAGGGTGGTTTCCAGCTGGGTAGCCAGGTCCAGCACCGGCTGCGCCGGTTCGGGCTGGGCCTTGGCCAGTTGCACGAACATATAGGCGTACACCGGGTTGGGCTGGGTGCCGCGGCCGCCCGAATACAGCTGTGCCAAGGCGAAGTCGGCGCTGGCCTGGCCACCGCGGGCGGCCATCAGCAGGTTGTCCACGGCTTTCTGCGGCTCGGGCTCGCCCAGGTAGCCACGGCGGTAGATCTGGCCCAGGTAGTAGTGGGCGCTGATCTGGGTAGGGGCGGCGGCCTTGAGGTGCTGCTCGGCCTTCTTCGCGTCCGGGATCACCAGCTTGCCTTCGTAGTACACCTTGCCCAGCAGCAGCTCGGCGCGCGGCTGGTCGGCGTTGCGGCCCTTGTCCAGGTACTCCATCATCTTGTCGACGTCGCCCAGTTCCGGGAAGTCGTAGAGCAGTTGCGCCAGGCTCACCCATGAGGCGGGGTACACCGGGGCGATCTTTTCCAGCATGGCCTGGGCGGTCTTCTCGTCGGTCTGGCCCAGGGTGGCGTCACCCAGCACGCGGGCCACGGCGTCCACGCGCATGGCCGGCACGGCGCCGCGGGCGTAGGCGGCCTGCAGTTGGGCCAGCAACGCTTGCTGACGGTCGGTCTGCTGGCGTTTCTGGTACACGGTGGCCAGTTCCACGTAGCACACGTCGGCCACGGTCAGGGCCTTGCGGCACAGGTTCTCGACGTCGTCCAGGTGCTGGTCGTAGGTGCCCTGGATGCGGTACACCAGCACCTGGGCCAGGTTGGCCTCGGCGTAACCGGCGGCCTGCCATTCGTTGATCTTTGCCTGGGCGTTCACGCCCGGGAAGGTGTTGGGGTATTGCAGGTAGAGCATGGCCAGCGGCGTCAGGGTGTTGCCCTCGCCGTTGGCAAAGGCTTTCTTCAGCAGGCCTTCGGCTTCGCGTTGTTCCGCCTCGGTGGGGTGCGGCTTGAGGGCCAGCAACCGGCCCAGGCGTGCCTGGGCCCGTGGCGAGGTGTCGGCCGCGGCGCGGTAGGTCGCCTCGGCCTGGCGCAGTTGCTCGGGGTCGCGGGTGCCCACCTGGATATCGGCCAGGCCGACCTGGGCTTCGGTGTAGCCCAGGTCTGCCAGTTGCTGATAGTTCTGCTGGGCCAGCGCGGTGTCGCCACGCTTCAAGGCTTCGTTGGCCAGGCGTTGGTCCGGCAGGCCGCTGCAACCGGCCAGGCCGATGGCCACGGCCAGGCCCAGCAGTGCAGATCCTGGCAATATTCTTAGAGTGCTAGCCACAGGTGTTCTCCTCGATCCCACTTACTGGCCGGCGGCCATGGCTTTGTCCATCAGCCAGTTCAGCGACGGACCACGGTCGCTGCTGACGTCCACGGCGCGGCCGGTGAGGTTGCTGTTCAGTGGCTCGTCGGGCTGGATCTGCACGCGCAGGTCCGAGGACAGGTCCAGCGGGTTGATGCTGGTGGCGTTGATGATCTTGCCCTGGCGCACGGTGCTGTCGCCGGCCACCTGGAAGTTCACGGCGGTGCCCGGGGTCACGTCGCCGAACTGGCGGTAGGCGAAGCGCGCCTCGACGTTGGCGGTGGTGTTGCGTGGTACCAGGGTGAAGATCACGTCACCCTTGCTGGCGTACTGGCCGTCGGCAACCAGCTGTTGGCCCACGGTGCAGTCACACGGCGAGGTCAGGGTGCCGGTCATCTGCTTGCCGAACAGTTCGGTGATCTTGTCCGGTTGCAGTTGGTCCGGGTCCAGGTTGCCTTTGAGCACGTCGAGCATGCTGGTGCTGAAGCTGGCCAGCGGTGCGCCTTTGGGTGCCACGCCGTCGGCGCCCACCAGGCTCTGCACGGTGCCGTCGCGGGGCATGGTGATGTTCATCGATGGTGCGGCGACCAGGCCCGCCTGGGCATGGGTCACGAAGTACAGGCCGTACACCGATTTCAGCACGAAGCCGAAGGCCGCCAGGCCCACCACGAATACGCCGGCGCTGAAGGTCACGGCTTTCAAACGGGCGAACGCCGACTGGCCACCGCCCAGTTTCTTGTCCTTGCGCGCCTTGGTGAAGTTGTCGCGCTGCAGGGTGCCCAGCACGTCGCCGACGCTGATGATCTCGCCGCTCAGGTGCGAGGTGATCAGGTGGCGCATGGTGGCTATGTCCTGCTGTTCCAGGTTCTGGAACTGGCAGCCGACGCGGCCGGTGCTGTCGTTGAACGAACGCACCTGGAACTCGATGTCCATGCCCAGGCCCAGGGTGTCGATGACGAACATCAGGCGCCCGCGGTGTACCTCACCTTCCTTCAGCGGCTTGGGCGCGTGGAAGGCCAGGCCACCGGCCGACAGGTCCTCGATGCGCACCTCGATGTTTTCCCGGTTGGGCCCCTGGTAGCGCAGCTTGGCGGGCAGCTTGACCCGGGCGTGCTGGCGCTGGGCTTCGGACTCATGCACGACATTCACGTTCACGGCGTTATTCATGGCGGTAATTCCTGGTTAATCCATTAGTGTCCGGTTCACACCATCACGAACAGCACAGCCACGAAGATGCTGGCGGCCGAGAACGTCATGGTCCGTGAAGACCAGGTGTTGAACCATTGTTGAAAGCTCGCGAGATCGCGTTTGAGCACGGTGGGCTGGCGGGTCCAGGACTGCTTGTCGAGGCGGAAGAACACGTAGATCTTCATGATCGCGCCGACGATCTGGTTGTAATACAGGATCACCGGATAGGCAGGCCCTACCGAGTGGCCCGAGCACATCAGCATGATGGTCAGGATCAATCGGGTGATGCCGATCCACAGCAGGTAACCCAGCAGGAACGCGATGTTGAACTTGAGCGTGGCGATGATGGCCGCGGTCAGGCCCAGCAGGCTGGTCCACATGGACACACGCTGGTCGAACAGCACGATGCTGGTGAACACCCCCAGGCGGCGCACGCCCAGGCCCAGCGCGCGGGAGTTCTGGCGCAGGTTGTTGCCGTACCAGCGGTACATCAGCTTGCGGCTGGCCTTGAGGAAGCTCTTCTCCGGCGGGTGCTCCACGGTGTTGATCGCGGCATCGGGCACGTAGAAGGTGTCGTAGCCCAAGCGCATCAGGCTGAACCAGCTGGACTTGTCGTCACCGGTAAGGAACTTGAAGCGGCCCAGGCGCCAATGCTCCAGGGAGTCGCTTTCCACGTCGGCGATGAACTCGGGGTTGGTGACCACGGTGGCGCGGAACACCGACATGCGCCCGGTCATGGTCAGCACGCGCTTGGACAGGGCCATGGAGCACATGTTGATGTGGCGCTGGGCGAAGCGCAGCTTGTGCCATTCGCTCATGATGTAGCCGCCGCGCACTTCGCAGAACTCGTTGGTGGTCAGGCCGCCGACGTTGTCGTAGAGCTTGAACCAGGGCACGGTCTTGCGCACGCAGCCGTCGGCCAGCACGGTGTCGCCGTCGATCACCGCTACTACCGCGTTGTCGTCGGGCAGGTGGCGGGAGATGGCGCGGAAGCCGAAGGCCAGGCCGTCGCGCTTGCCGGTGCCGGCGATGCGCACGAAGTCCAGGGAGACCCGGTCAGGGGGAGCCATCTTGGCCCACAGCGCCTTGACCAGCAGTTCATCGGACATTTCCACCAGCGAGCACACCACGGTGGTGGGGTAGCCGCAGTTGATGGCTTCGCGGATCACCGAGCTGTACACCTGGGCGGTGGTCAGGGCGTCGATGCGGAAACTGGTGACCATCAGGAACACATGGCTGGGGTCTGCCGCGGCGCCCAGCTTGCGGACCTTGCGGCGCAGGTGCGGGTACACCACGTACAGGAACAGCATGCCGCGCACGAAGTGCGTGGCGCCCATCGAATAGCGCCAGATACCCACGGCGCCAATCAGGAAAATGAAGTCTTTCGACTGCGAGTCGAAAAGAGTGGTTGGCAACGCCAGGGCGAGTGCCATCAGCAATGTCAGGTAGAACAACCATCCGGCGGCCTGGAGTAGACCGTGTTTTAGCCTGTGCATGATCTGCGTCCGTATCGATTGTCGGTCATTGCGGGGTAGGGGAGCGGGCCTGCCGGCGAACCGGCAGGCCCGTAGGCCTTACCAGCAGATGCCTTCAGTGCGGGCTTCCGGGCAGGTGGTGTTGGGCATGAAGCCCACCAGGTCGATGACCTGCTTGCCGTGTGGCACCGATTGCACCAGCGCACGGAATTTCTCGTCGCGGTTGCCCAGGATGATCACGTCGGAGTTGTCGATGACGCCCTCGAAGTCCGAGTCCAGCAGCGACGACACGTGGGGGATCTTCGACTCGATGTAGTCCTTGTTAGCGCCGTGGACACGGGCGTACTCGACGTTGCTGTCGTAGATCTTCAGGTCGAAGCCCTTGCCGATCAGCATCTCGGCCAGCTCTACCAGCGGGCTTTCGCGCAGGTCGTCGGTGCCAGCCTTGAAGCTCAGGCCCAGCAGGGCGACCTTGCGCTTGTCGTGGCTGGAGATGATGTCGAAGGCGTTCTGCACCTGGGACACGTTGCTGCGCATCAGCGAGTTGAGCAGCGGCGCGTCCACGTCCAGGGAGCTGGCGCGGTAGGTCAGGGCGCGTACGTCCTTGGGCAGGCACGAGCCGCCGAAGGCGAAGCCTGGGCGCATGTAGTACTGCGACAGGTTCAGGGCCTTGTCCTGGCAGACCACGTCCATCACTTCGCGGCCATCGACGCCGACTGCCTTGGCAATGTTGCCGATTTCGTTGGCGAAGGTGACCTTGGTGGCGTGCCACACGTTGCAGGTGTACTTGATCATCTCGGCCACTTCGATGTCCTTGCGGATGATCGGCGCGTCGAGCTCTTCGTACAGGGACTGCAGGGCATCACCGGAGGCGGTGTCGAACTCGCCGATGACAGTCATCGGTGGGTGGTCGTAGTCCTTGATGGCGGTGGATTCGCGCAGGAACTCGGGGTTCACGGCCACGCCGAAGTCGACGCCGGCCTTCTTGCCCGAGCAGTCTTCGAGGATCGGGATCACCACGTTCTTGACGGTGCCCGGCAGCACGGTGCTGCGTACTACGATGGTGTGGCGGGTGGTCTTGTCACGCAGCACGAAACCGATTTCACGGCACACCGATTCGATGTAGTTCAGTTCCAGGTCGCCGTTCTTCTTGCTCGGCGTGCCGACGCACAGCATCGACAGATCCGTGTCACGAATGGCTTCGGAGAAGTCGGTGGTGCCACGCAGGCGGCCACTTTGAATTCCCTGTGCCAACAGCTCTTCCAGACCCGGTTCGAC
Source organism: Pseudomonas imperatae (assembly GCF_057128625.1). Taxonomy (NCBI): domain Bacteria; kingdom Pseudomonadati; phylum Pseudomonadota; class Gammaproteobacteria; order Pseudomonadales; family Pseudomonadaceae; genus Pseudomonas; species Pseudomonas imperatae. The sequence continues at coordinate 204,377 of NZ_JBSKHP010000013.1, forward strand.
AATAGGCGATTTACCGTTGTTGATAAGGTCAATCTTGGCCTTGGAAATATCCACGCCAACCACGTCGTGACCGCGTGCAGACAGGCAACCGGCACAGACTGCACCGACATAACCCAAACCGAAGATGCTGATACGCATCGCATTCACCTCATGTGTTATCGCGCCGACTCAAACAAGTAAGAGCCAGACCGGGTTTAATTAACCAGCAGTATTCGCGCACTCGGAAGTGTGACAATTGAATGTCATGCTCCCGCTTGCAGGCATATATTTAAAAGTGAGTGCGCAATAATGCACTCAAGTAGCGCAGCACGTGGCCGTGTCGTGGGCTTGTGCCCTAGTGTGTAGCCAGCCTGTAGTACAAAGACGACTTCCTAGCTTGCAGTGCTGACTGCTGTCTTGGCTATCCGCCAATGAAATCAAGCACTAAGACGCTTTGCAGGAGCTCGGTATACGAGGCTCTGGCGTGGCCATGTCAAAGATTACTTTTGGTGCGTTCTCTCCTGAGATCAACTTCCGGTCATAACCATGACCGTTGTTTGCAAGTTGTTCGAACGATAAGGCTCGAATCGTTCCCTGTTTCGCTGTAGGTCATCTCTCACATAGCGCTCGAGAATCGTTACGGGTGGTATGAGCTATTGGATTTGAAATTAGTTCCTGATGTCATTCCGCTCGGATGACAAAATCTTCAAGAAATTCATGGTTACAAATGCTTTCATTCTGATAGCACTGTAGGGTTTTATCCTGCGGGGCTGGGGACTTGCGGAGCTATCATGTTTTTGTGCCAGCATTCAAAAAAAAGTCGTCAAAAAAAGCGAAGTTTTCTGAACGGGAGCTGAATGAAGGACGGCAATCATCTAATTTGACGGCTATTTGACGCCATTCGGTTGGCGGGTGGTGGCACTCTGCACTTTTTTGCAGGGGTAGCGGTGCCCGTTTTGTAGGACAAAACGGTGCACCGAAAGGAGGCTCAGTCGGCGGGGTAGTCGCGCAGGAAAACCAGATTGTCGGGTTTCGACTGTTCGGCGCTGAAGTAGTAACCCTGCTGGTCGAACTGCTTGAGCTGCTGCGGGTCGTTGATGCGTTCCTGGATGACGAAGCGGCTCATCATGCCCCGGGCCTTCTTGGCGTAGAAGCTGATGATCTTGTACTGGCCGTTCTTCAGGTCCTTGAACTCGGTGTTGATGATGCGGGCCTTGAGGGCCGTGCGCTTGACCGCCGAGAAGTACTCGGTGGAGGCCAGGTTCAGCAGCAGGTCGTCGCCCTGCTCAGCCAGGGTGTCGTTCAGCCATTCGCTGATGCGCGTGCCCCAGAAGGCGTACAGGTCCTTGCCGCGGGCGTTGGCCAGCTTGGTGCCCATTTCCAGGCGGTAGGGCTGCATCAGGTCCAGCGGGCGCAGCAGGCCGTACAGCCCTGAGAGCATGCGCAGGTGGTCCTGGGCGTAGCTGAAATCGGCGTCGGTGAGGCTGTTGGCGTCGAGGCCGGTGTACACGTCGCCTTTAAAGGCCAACAGGGCCTGCTTGGCGTTGTCGGGCGTGAAGGCCGGGTTCCAGCTGCCGAAGCGCGCGGCGTTCAGGCCGGCCAGTTTGTCGGACAGGTGCATCAGCTCGCTGATTTGCGCCGGGGCCAGCTCGCGCAGGATCTGGATCAGTTCCTGGCTGTGGTCAAGGTACTGCGGCTGGGTGAAGCGATCGGTTACGGGGGGCGTTTCGTAATCCAGGGTCTTGGCGGGGGAAATCACCGTCAGCATGAAATCGTCTCCATTTATCGTGGCCGCGATTTTAGGGGGTGGGGGCGGGGAACTCCATCTATTAGGGCGATAGAGGATCGGCGGTGCTGCCGGACGCGGCCTGCGGCCGCTGCTACAGGGAGGGTTTCCCCGCCCCGTAGCAGCTGCCGCAGGCTGCGTCCGGCGCCCGCGCGGTCTATCATGGCACCGCCCCCTTGGATGGAGATCCGCCCTTGCGCCTTGCCTGCCTGCTATTTGCCGCCCTTGCCAGCCTTGGCGCCCAGGCCGCCGTGCCGCCGCCGGTCGCCACCATCGAGCGCAGCGCCTGGCCCGAGACGCTGAGCACCCCGGCGCTGTTCGACGTGGCCTCGCGTGCGGAAATCCTCATGTTCGCCCACGTGCTGTTGCAATCCGAAGCCCTGGGCGAAGCCGACCTGGCCGACCGCCTGGACCTGCGCACGGTGAACATGGTGGCCATCAACGACCTGCGCCAGCAGCTGTGGCAGCGCCTGTGGAAGAACTACGACGCGGCGCAGCAGAGCTGCGACCAGGACGCTTCATTCTGTTTCGCCATCGACAGCCTCGACGACCTGCGCACCCAGGCCAACAATTTCGCCGTGGCGCCGGATTCCTTCTATGCCAACTGGGGGGCGCCGGCGCGGGTGTTCGACCTGATCTACGTCGACGAGCTGCTGCGCAAGGCTGCGCTGGCGCCACAGATCAGCAGCGAAGTGCTGAAAATCTCCGATAATGAGCTGAACGGCAGTGATTTCAACGACCGGGTGTTCCTGCTGACGTTCGACAGTGGCCCCAGCGTCGCCGTGGGCGGCACCGAGTGGGTCACCGACTACCTGCGCAAGCAGAGCATCAACGCCACCTTCTTCGTGCTCGGGCAGAGCTTCAGCAACCGTCGCGACAAGGGCGAGCCGGGCAGCCTGGTTGCTCTTTATAAAGGCCAGTGCGTGGGCGTGCAGGGCTGGCAGTACCGCTCCCATGCCGACTGGAACGACTGGCAGGGCTCCATCACCCGCAGCACCACCCTGGTGGAAAACGAACTGCCGGACAACTATGTGCCGCTGTTCCGCCCGCCCTATGGCACCCGTCGCGCCGACGCCGATACCTTCCTGGGCACGCAACAGATGAAGGTGGCGCTGTGGGACATCGACTCCCAGGACAGCAACGCCCAGCTCACCGCCGAGCAGAGCGCCCAGCGCGTGCTGACCCTGATGCTGTTGTGGCGCCATGGCGTGATCGATTTTCACGATACCCAGGCCAAAGTGCAGGTGGCGTTGCCCTGGCTGCTCACCCAGACGGCCCAGGCGGGCATCGGCTGGCAGGATTGCCGGCAGTTTCAGTAACCGGGCGTCACAGCCAATGTTTACGGGCACGGCGAGGCTGGAACGGTAAAATTTCCAGGGCAGCAGGAGGGGGGTGGACTTCTGACTTTACCGGTGGTTTTGACCCGCGCCAAGCGTTATTCGTCATGCAGAAAAATAAACTTCAAAAAAGCGTCAAAGTGCTTTTTAACGTCATGGGTTTTGCGGTATTACGAAGTTAGATCGCCGAACCCTGCAGCACAGGTGGCGTCGTCACCCGGCCCACCGCAGTTGCAGTTCCACACGTCCACAGCCCTCTGGGAGGTGCGGAAACGGCGGTCACTTCGCGGCGCAGCACCGTTCAGGTATTGCGTCGAACGGCTCTCTCAAAGGTGACCGAGTATGGATGATCAAGGACGCACCATTTCTTCCGACAAGCCAATCCTTTATGTGCTCGATACCAATGTACTGATCCACGATCCAAACGCGTTGCTGAACTTCGAGGAACACCACGTCGCCATCCCCATGACGGTGCTGGAAGAGCTGGACAAGCTCAAGAGCGGCAAGCAGTCGGTGGCTGCCGAGTGTCGGCAAGCCATCCGCCTGATCGACCAGACCCTGGGCGACGCCTGCCCTGCGGACGTGGAACTGGGGGTGCCGATCCAGCGTGGCAAGGGTGCACCGAAAGGTTTCCTGTCCATTCTCATGACCAAGGGCGGCCCGCCCACCACCGTGCTGCCGGGCAACCTCAACGACAACATCATCATCAACCAGCTGGTTGACTTGCACCAACGCAAGAAAGACTGGGACGTGGTCCTGGTCACCAAAGACATCAACATGCGCCTCAAGGCCCGTGCCTGCGGCATCGCGGCCGAGGACTACAGCACCGACCAGTTGGTGGACGACGTCTCCCTGCTGTCGCGCGGCTACCACGAAATGACCGGCTCGTTCTGGGACCGCGTCAGCAAGGTCGAAACCCGCCAGGACCATGGCCGCACCTGGCACCGCGTGCAGTTGCAGGAACAGCTGCCGGCCGTGCACATCAACGAGTTCGTCATTGATGAGCAGGGCTTCGTCGGCTGGATCAAGGGCGTGAAGGACGATGAGCTGGTGCTGCTCGACCTGCACCAGGAACCGCTGTTGCACCAGGAAGCCTGGGGCCTGAAACCGCGTGACATTCATCAGGCGCTGGCGCTGTTCGCGCTGTTGGACCCGGACATCCACCTGGTCAACCTGACCGGCGCCGCCGGTTCGGGCAAGACCATCCTGGCCCTGGCGGCGGCCATCGAACAGACCATGGTGAGCAAGCGCTACCGCCGTATCATCGCCACGCGCAGCGTGCAGGGGCTGGATCAGGAGATCGGCTTCCTGCCGGGCACCGAGGCGGAGAAGATGGAACCTTGGCTGGGGGCCATCACCGACAACCTCGAAGCCCTGCACATGGACGATGAAAACACCCACGGCAGTGTTGACTACATCCTCAGCAAGGTGCCGCTGCAGTTCAAGTCGCTGAACTACATCCGTGGCCGCAGCTTCCAGCAGAGCCTGATCCTGATCGATGAGTGCCAGAACCTAACGCCGCACCAGATGAAGACCATCATCACCCGTGCCGGCGCCGGTTCCAAGGTGATCTGCCTGGGCAACCTGGCGCAGATCGACACCCCGTACCTGTCGGCGCCAAGCTCGGGCCTGACCTACCTGACCGAGCGTTTCAAGGACTTCCCCAATGGGGTGCACATCACCCTTCAAGGGGTACCGCGCTCGATTCTGGCGGAGTACGCGGAGTCGCATCTGTAAGGTTGACGGAAGTTGGCCAAACGCCGCCCTTGTTCACGCAACGGCGGCGTTTTTCATGGGTTGGCGTCGAACACCAGGGTCACATCGCCTTGATAGCTGGCGCCCCGGAAGCCTGCGAGCATCTTTCTGACATCGGCGTGCGATACATCGAAGTGCACGTGCCCGGGTTGACTGGAAACGTTGCCCGCCGGGCTCAACAGCCTGGCGTTGGCAGCGCCCACGCCCAGGGGTAGCCGGGTGACTGGCTGGCCGTTGTGGCTGAAGGTTGCCGGCAGGCTCAGCGCAACGTGCACCGGCGTTACATCGTTGGATGGCCGCGTGACCATGTTGCAGAACTCGGAACTGGCACCATATTGGCAGGTCATGTACACCGCAAACGGGCTTGAGGCCCATATTTTCAGCGGGGCGTCATGGAACAGGCGCGGTGGTATCGCATTGGTGGTCTGCCAGGCTTTCCAGCCGCCTGGCGGCAGCACCTCGACCTGCCTGCCGCTGTCGGGCATCTCCACCTGCATGTCGTGCTTGACCTCCAGTTCGATGCGGAAGCGAATATTGTTCGCGCTCATACGGGTGGTATTGCCGAAATCGAAGCCGTTTCCCTGGCCGATCGGGTAATCGATATGGCCTTCCCACAGGCCGGGGGTGAGGCTGGACGGCTCCGGGAAGTCTGCGAAATACGACAGCATGAAATCGCTGACTTCGGAGTACTGGAGGTTAGGCAGCGCTGCAGCGGCGGTAGCCGTACAAGGCTGTTGTGCATTGGGGTAGGGCGTGTTCCAGAGAAACCTCGAGTAACCGTTTCCTCCCAGCATCCCCTGAGGGGCCGTGCAGCCGCGTACCCCCGCGCCCACGGCGCCTTCGGTCTGGTGGGTGACTTTCTGGCTGATATAACCGAACGCCAGGGTGGCGGTTGCCGTTTCCTGAGTATCACGGTTGATCAGCATGACGTTCTGGCGAGAGGGCAGACGCACGTGCACTCGGTCGCGGTCATCCGTAGCCGCGAGGTTCACCGTCTTGCTGTACTCGAACGGAACATCGATGGTGCGTGAAGTGACGCACATGTTCCACGTGCCACTGAAGCGTGAAGGCGTGGTCAGGTCCACCACCCTGTCTCTCTCCACCCTGGCCTTGATCAGCGCCTCGGCGGCATGGGTGGTCTGCATGCCCAGGCATAGAAGCCCGTACAGCAGGGCGCGGACGAGCGCCATGGAAGTGAGGTTCGGCATGACTGTGCTCCAGCGAATCAGAAAGCGCGAGTATCGTGACGTCACGCGTATTGCAAAGCCGGACAGATCCGAAGCCAACTTAGGAAATATCCGACGGCGCCCCCCGCAGGTGCATCGCCACCGCCCCGGGTTTACAATCCCCCCTCCGCCCCCAGGAGCAAGGCAAGTGCTGACCCATCTCGATTCCCAAGGCCATGCCAACATGGTCGACGTCACCGAAAAAGCCGTGACGTCCCGCGAAGCCGTGGCCCAGGCGCGGGTGCGCATGCTGCCTGCCACCCTGCAGATGATCGTCGACGGTGACCACCCCAAGGGTGACGTGTTCGCTGTGGCGCGCATTGCTGGCATCCAGGCAGCGAAGAAGACCAGCGACCTGATTCCGCTGTGCCACCCGTTGATGCTCACCAGCGTCAAGGTGCAGCTGAGCGCCGACGGCGCCGACGCCGTGCTGATCGTGGCGCGCTGCAAGCTGGCCGGGCAGACCGGGGTGGAAATGGAAGCGCTGACCGCCGCCAGCGTCGCCGCGCTGACCATTTACGACATGTGCAAGGCCGTGGACAAGGGCATGACCATCGAGAGCGTGCGCCTGCTGGAGAAAATCGGCGGCAAGAGCGGCCACTACCAGGCGGAGCAGGCATGAACGTCAACATCGTTTATTTCGCCCGTTACCGTGAAGCCATGGGCATGGATGGCGAAGCGCTGGTGGGCACCTTCAGCACCCTCGAAGACGTACGCCAGGAGCTGCTGGAACGCGGCGGCAACTGGAGCGTGCTGGGCGAAGCCAACCTGATGTGCGCGCGCAACCAGGACCTGTGCAAGCTCGACGAGCCGGTGGCCGACGGCGACGAAGTGGCGTTCTTTCCGCCCGTGACCGGGGGTTGACCATGACCGTTCGTGTGCAGGCCGAGCCGTTCGACCCAGGCGTGGAAGTGAACGCCATGCACGCTGCCAACGTCGGCGTGGGCGCGGTGGTGAGTTTCGTGGGGTACGTGCGGGACTTTAATGATGGCCTGGATGTGGCCGGCATGTTCCTTGAGCATTACCCGGGCATGACCGAGAAGGCCCTGGGCAAGATCGTGGTGGAGGCCGAGCAGCGCTGGCCGCTGCTGAAGGTCGAGGTGCTGCACCGCATCGGCGCCCTGGCGCCGGGCGAGCCCATCGTCTTCGTCGGCGTGGCCAGCGCCCACCGGCAGGCGGCGTTCGACGCCTGCAACTTCATCATGGATTACCTGAAAACCCGCGCGCCGTTCTGGAAGAAGGAACAGACCGGGGCAGGGGAGCGCTGGGTGGAAGGCAAGGCCAGCGACAACCAGGCGGCTGACCGCTGGGACTTGCCTGCTTAGCTGCGACCTTCTTTAGACCGCGTCGTCTGCATCGCGACTAAAGTCTGATCTGGTCAACCAATCCCGGACATTTGTTTAGGAGCTACGCCGCCAGCCTTTCATGCTCCACCGGCGTGCGG